>DATFUW010000327.1:0-9058 GCA_035260605.1 Thermoanaerobaculia bacterium
CATCAACAACGTCGCCTGGTCTCCCGACGGCCACACCATCGCCCTGTCCGGCCAGGCGACCGGTTCGAGTGACCTCTTCCTCTTCGATACCAACACCAAGGAAGTGCGGCGGCTGACAAATGACAAGTACGCCGACTTGCAGCCGGCGTTCTCGCCGGACGGCCGGACGGTGGTCTTCGTTTCGGACCGCGGGCTCGGCGCGGATCTCGATCAGCTCCGCTTCACCGGGATGGATCTCTCGACGATCGACCTGGCGACGGGGTCCATTCAGTCGCTCCCGCTGTTCAAGAACGCCAAGAACATCGATCCGCACTACGCCCCCGACGGAGCGAGCATCTACTTCATTTCCAACGCCGAGGGAGTGCCCGACGTCTACCGATACTTCTTCGCCGACGGCCGCATCGAGCGGATCACGCACGTGCAGACCGGCGTCTCGGGCATCACGGAGATGTCCCCCGCGCTCACGGTGGCGTCGCGCAGCGGCGACATCGCCTTCTCGATCTTCGAGGACGATAACTACAACATCTATCATCTGACGCCGGACCGGACGGGGCGGGCGATGACCACCGCGCTGCCGGCCGAGGCGTCGCGGGCGGCACAACTGCCGCCGCTGCGCGGGACCGGATCGGCGATCACCGCCTACCTCGAACAGCCCGCGGCCGGACTGTTGCCGGCGGACACGAAGTTCGAGACGGCGCCGGTCAGCAGTGCGTTGCACCTCGCCTATCTCGGACCTCCGACCATCGGCGTCGGCGTCAGCTCGTTCGGCACCGGTGTCGCGGGCAGCGTCGCAGCGTATTTCAGCGACATCCTGGGCGAAAACAACGTCGGCTTCTCGCTCGAGGGCGGCGGCACGTCGGGCATCGGCACCGTCGCCGACCAGGTCTCGGGCGAAGTCTTCTACCTCAACCAGACCCACCGCTGGAACTGGGGCGCCGACCTCACGCATCTCCCGTGGGTGAGCGCGGCGACCGGTGTCGGCACCACCGTGGTGAACATCAACGGTCAACTCGTTCCAGCGGACGTCATCCAGCAGGAACGCGACATCATCCGCTACGACGACCTCTCGGCGCTGGCACAGTACCCGTTCAGCACCACGCGGCGCGTCGAGGTTTCGGGCGGAGTCCAGCGGCAGGGGATCAAGTCGGAGATCGAGACCGTCACCATCGTCGGCAATCAGATCATCGACGACACCGTCCAGTCGCTTCCGGGCAATTTCTCGGTCAACCTGTTCCGCGCGTCGGCGGCATTCGTGGGCGACAGTTCCATCTTCGGGTTCCTCTCGCCGGTCATGGGAACGCGATACCGCTACGAGGTCGACGCACTCACCGGAGACCTCCACTTCGAGACCGCGCTGGCCGACTGGCGCAAGTACTTCTTCGTCCGTCCGGTGACGTTCGCCGTTCGCGCGATCCACTATGGCCGCTACGGTCGCGATTCCGAGGACCCGCGCATCCAGCCGCTGTATCTCGGCGATCCGTCGCTGGTGCACGGATATGAATTCGGATCGATCGGGCTCGACGAATGCGTGGCCACCGCGAGCCCGACCGCCTGCCCGGTCTTCGACCGCCTGATCGGGTCGAGGATCGCCGTGGCCAACGCCGAAGTGCGCGTCCCGCTGTTCGGCACGAAGGAGTTCGGTCTGGCGACCGGCTTCGTTCCGACCGAGCTCTTCTTCTTCGGCGACGCCGGCGTCGCCTGGACGCAGAACCAGCATCCGGTGTTGAAATACGCGACCAACACCACCGAGCGTGTGCCGGTGATCAGCGCCGGCGGCGGACTTCGCGTCCTCCTCAGCTACATCCCGCTGGAGTTCTACTGGGCCAAACCGTTCCAGCGGCCGGGCAAGGGATTCGTGTTCGGGTTCAATATCATTCCGGGGTGGTAGCGTCGGAAGGTCTCGGGTTGTCGGGGCATCGTTCCCCGACAACCACCCCGACGCGCCGACAACCGAATGATCGACATTCCCGAGCACGAATTCGATGATCTGGTGGAGACCGCGGTCCGTGGTCTCCCGCGCCGCTTCGCCGAGCTGCTCGAGAACGTGGTCATCGTGGTCGAGGAGGAGCCGACGCGCGAGGACCTGCACGCGCTGACGCACGCCGGCGACGAGCTGCTCGGGCTCTTCCGGATCTTTCCGCCGCTTCCCGATCAGGTGGTCATCTTCCGCCGGCCCATCCTGCGCATCGCCCGCAACCGCGGCCACGCCGTGCGGCAGGTCCGCGAGACCGTCGTGCACGAGCTAGGGCATTACTTCGGTCTGGACGACGAAGACATGGCGTACTGAATCCGCGCCGCGTGATGCCCGTCACACGGTCACGTGATCTCCTCTACCGAACGCGGCCGCGGCAGCATCTATTGTGAGCGGCAACCATGATTCCGCAGCATACCGGCGACACCGCCGCGGACGGCCCCTATCGCGAGCTGGTGCTCAACGCGCCTGACGCCATTCTCGTGGTGTCGAACGGAAAACTGCTGTTCGCGAATCCGGCGGCGGCGCGGCTGGTGGGGCTGGACGAGTCGGACTCGCTGCTGAACCACAGCGTCCTGGAGTTCGTCACGCCGGACTCGCGCGACCGGATCACGGCGCTCATCCGGCAGTTGCACGTCGATCGGAACCCGGCGTCGCTGTTCGATACGCAGGTGCGGCGGGTCGACGGCAGCGTACGCGACGTCGAGCTCATGGCCTGGCCGACGTTGTACGACGGCGTGCCGGCCTCGATCGTTTTCGTGCGTGACGTGACCGACCGCAAACGGGCCGAGCGGGAATTGACCGTGTCCGAGGAGCAGTACCGCCAGGTCGTGGAAAGCATGAACGAGGCGCTCATCGTCTACAACGCCGATGCAACCGTGCGATTCGTCAACCGGCAATTCTGCGCGATGTTCCACCTGAAGCCAGAGGACATCATCGACGGGAACATGTCCGCCCTTTTCGATTCGGAAACGATGCCGATCATCCGCGCCAGAATGGCGCGCCGGCGGCTGGGCCATCGCGACCATTACGAGGCTCGGCTCACGGGCCGCTCCGGGAAGTCGGTCCTGGCTGATATCAGCGCCGCTCCCCTGATGCATGACGGTCAGTTCACGGGTTCGCTGGCGCTGGTCACCGACATCTCCGAACGCGAGGTCGCGCGGGAGAGGCTGCAACGCAGCGAGGAGCGCTACCACGATCTGGTCGACGGGATCCCGGACTTCATTTTCAGCTTCGACTGCCAGGACCGTTACGTGGCGGCGAACAAGGCCGTCCGCGGGCTCCACGGACTCCGGGAAGACGAGATCCTCGGCCGCACGCTGGAGGAAGTGGGCATCCCGGCCGAAGTGGCCGCCGAATGGCGGGAGCAGAATGCACGGGCCCGCGAAAGCGGACAGACGATCGCCGCCGAGTACATCGTCACCTTCCGCGAGGGTCCTCCGCGCATTCTCCGGCGCATCGTCAGCCCGATGATCGATGAAGGGAAGCTCGCCGGCGTCAGCGGCATCAGCGTCGACATCACGCAGCAGCGCCACTCCGAAGAAACCAACGCACGGCTCACCCAGGCCATCGAGGAGATGGACGAGGTGATGTTCACAACGGACGAAAAGGCAAGGATCACCTACGTCAATCCGGCATTCGAGCGCGTCTACGGCTACCGGCGCGAGGAAGTGATCGGCAAGACGCCCCGAATCATCCGCAGCGGAAATATGCCAGACACCGTCTACGTGAGGTTCTGGGAGGAGCTGCTCGCCGGCCGCATCGTGCGCAAGGAATTCGTGAACCGGCGCAAGGACAATTCGCTGGTGCACGTCATGGCTTCAATTACCCCAATGCACGACACGGATGGGCGGATCACCGGCTTCACCGCCGTGCAACGCGACGTCACCGCGGAGCGCAAGGCGGAAGAAGAACAGGACCGCTTCCAGCAGCAGCTCGCGCAGACGGCGAAGATGCAGGCGCTCGGAACGCTCGCCGGCGGCATCGCCCATGACTTCAACAATATCCTCAGCATCGTCCTGACCCACGCCTCGGTGGCGGAGATGTCGAAGCAGCATCCGGAGCGGCTGGCGTCCGCGATCGCCACGATCAAGGCCGCGGTGGCCCGGGGCGCCGGTCTGTCACGCCAGATCCTGACCTTCGCGCGCGACACGGAAGCGCGGATGGAGTGTATCGACGTCAACCGCGTCATCTCCGAGATCGGGTCCATGGTCCGCGAGATGTTCCCGCGGAACATCGCCATCGAGGTCGACCTCGCCGACGGCCTCCCCATGCTGCGCGCCGACTCCGACCAGATCCATCAGGCCCTGCTCAACCTCTGTCTCAATGCGCGCGACGCCATGGAGCAGGGCGGCACGCTGCGCATCAGCACGCGCGAGGTTTCTCAGGACGAGGTGCGGCGCTCTTTCCCGGCGACGATTTCCGCGGACTCCGTCCGCATCACCGTCAGCGATACGGGCGCCGGAATGAGCAGCGAGACGGCCGGCCGCATCTTCGAACCGTTCTTCACCACCAAGCCGGTCGGAAAAGGAACCGGCCTCGGGCTGGCCGTGGTCTACGGCGTGATGAAAGCGCACGGCGGATCGATCGACGTCGCTTCCGAGCCCGGCCGCGGCGCCTCGTTTTCGCTCTTCTTCCCGGCCGCCACCGCCGCCGCCGCGGACCATGCGCCGGCAGGCCCCGTTCCCGTGCTCGGCACCGAATCGCTGCTCCTCATCGAGGACGAACCGGAGATCGCTGCGGTCCTCGCCGAGCAACTCGACGAACGCGGCTACCGCGTGACCTCGGCCGCCTCGGCCGCCGACGCGCTGGCGAAGATCCACGACCCCTCTTGCCGCTTCGACGTGATCGTCAGCGATCTCGGAATCCCGGGGATCTCCTCGCGCGAACTCGTGAATCTGCTGCGTCGCACCGCTCCCGACACTCCCCTGATTCCGATGACCGGCTACGTCGATCCCGAACTGCACCGCGAAGTCTTCGCCGCCGGAACGGAGCCGATCCTGGAGAAACCGTTCACGGTCGACGAACTGGCGCATCGGATCCGCAGAGCGCGCCGGGCCACGGCCGCCGCCTGAGCTCAGAACCCGAACGACAGGCCGATCGAAAACACCGGGTAGTACTTGTCGTTCTTCACGTCGTGCTCCGTCTTGGCCCGTTCCGCCTCGAGGTCGGTGTAGAACTGCGGCGGCACGAGCGCCGGGGCGGTGGGATGCGGCTGCACGCTGAGTTTCGGCGAGCCCTGATCGACGACCCCGAGGTCGAAGACGACGGCGAAGCGGCTGCCCGGCGGACGTCCGCGGCCGATCCCGAGGTACGGCGACGTCCGGTTGAACTTTACCTGCCCGGTGATCGATCCGATCAGCGCGGTCGGATAGGTCACTCCGTTGACCGTGACCGTGCCGCCTTTCTTCGAAGCCAGGTCGATGCGGTCGCTGTTCGACAGCACGCCGGCAGAAATGCGGAAGCTCGATCCGGTGGGATGCAGATCGAGCAGCACGCCGTAGTTCTGCAGATGCAGTTTGCCGGTGTAGGCGATGCTCTCCTTCTGAAAATCGCGCGAGTAGCTTCCGGTGTTGCCGAAGAGGCGGATGCCGACTCCCGAGGTGACGCGCGCGTCGAGCGACAGCCCGAGCCCGAGCGTGCCGGCGGACGGCGTGATTCCCCACGATGCCGCGGCCAGCGGGCCGGCGGTGAACGCGGTCAGCAGCAAGGCGAACGTCAGAGCGGGGATCTTCATCATTTGCCGTCGACCATTCGCCGGATGCCGAGCGGATTCGACTCCTTCAACTCGTCCGGCAACAGGGTGTCGGGGGTATTCTGCCACGCCACGAGGCGGGTGAAGCGCTCGATGGCCCGCGTCCCGACTGAGGTCGAGCGTCCGTCCGAGGTCGCCGGATACGGCCCGCCGTGGACCATCGATGGGACGACCTCCACGCCGGTCGGATAGCCGTTGAAGACGACTCGCCCGACTTTCCTTTCGAGCACGCGCAAGAGCTCCGCGCAGTCGTCCCCCTCGTCGGCGTGAATCGTGGCCGTCAATTGCCCCTCGAGCGCGCGCGCCACCTCCAGCATCCGTTCCTGGGAGTCGCACTCCACGACCACGGTCGACGGGCCGAAAACCTCCTCCATCAGCGTTTCGTGTTCCAGGAACGTCCGCGCGTCCGCGGTGAACAGCGCCGCCCCCCCGGACACCAAGGCGCGGCGGCTGGCGAGCGTAGCCAGGCGCTCGATGCCGCTGCGATAGGCGTCGGCGATCGACGGAGTGAGCATCGGCGCGCACGGCGTGGCCGCCATCTTCTTCGCCAGCTCCTCGACGAACTCGGGTGCCTTGTCGGCGACGATCAGCCCCGGATTCGTGCAGAACTGGCCGACTCCGAGGGTCACCGAGGCGTGCAGCCCGGCGGCGATCTCCGCGCCGCGCGTCTGCAAAGCGCGCGGCAGGATGAACACCGGGTTGATGCTCCCCATCTCCGCGAACAGCGGAATCGGCTCGGGGCGCGCGGCGACGGCGTCCATGAGCGCGCGTCCGCCGCGCCGCGATCCGGTGAAGGCCACCGCGCGGATCTGCGGATGCCGCACGAGCTCGATCCCGGCGTCGAACCCCTCCACCAGACCGAAGACTCCCTTCGGCACGGCCTCGGCGATCGCCTTGCCGGTCCGCGCCGAGGTCCGCGGATGCGCGGGATGCGCCTTGACGATCACCGTGCATCCCGCCGCGAGCACCGAGGCCGTGTCACCGCCCGGGACGGAAAAGGCGAGCGGAAAGTTGCTCGCGCCGAACACCGCCACCGGCCCGATCGGCCGGCGCATCGAACGGATGTCCACTTTGGCGTGATCGATCCGCGCGTCGACCCACGAGCCTTCCTCGACGAGCGCGGCAAACATGCGCAGTTGATTGCACGTGCGGCTCAGTTCTCCCTGCAGCCGCGGAACGCCGAGCGACGTCTCCTCGTTTGCCGTGCGGACGATCTCCTCGCCGTCCGCCTCCAGACGCGCCGCGATCGCGCGCAGGAGTTCGCCTTTCCGTTTGCCGGAGACGCGCGACCACGTGGCGAACGCGTTCGCGGCAGCGCGGGCGATCGAATCGACGGGGCTCGTCATCTCTGGCTCACGATCGGGGACGGTTCTGCAGCGCGGAGCGGATCACGCGCAGCGCCGCCTCGCGCTCCGCTCCTTCCAGGATCAATCGCGGCGGCCGCACGCGCTCGCTCCCCATCCCCACTTCCTGCTGCACGAGCTTGATCAACTGCACGAACTTCGGAACGGTGTCCAGCCGCAGCAGCGGAAGGAACCAGTCGTACAGATCGGCACCGTGGAACAGCGCGACTGATTCGGACGGCAGGGCGTTGACGAGCCCGGCGATCCAGCCCACCGCCCCCGCCGCGATCCCCTCCACGATCAGATCGTCGACACCGACGAAGAGCGCGAGCCGCCGGCCGAGGAGCGATCGGATCGCCGTCACCCGCCGGATGTCGGTCGACGACTCCTTCACTGCGTGCAGGTTCTCGTGCTCCGACGCGAGCTCGGCGATCTGTTCGGGAAGGAAGTCGGTGCGGTAGGCGATCGGATTGTTGTAGAGCATGCACGACAGGCGCGTGGCCCGGATCACCGCGGCAACGTGGGCCTTCATCTCCCGCCAGTCGGTCGAATAGACGTACGGCGGCAACACCATCAGCCCGCTGCATCCGAGCTGCTCGGCCGCGAGCGCGAGCTGCACCGCCTCGGCCGTGCTCAGCGCGGAGACCGCGGCCACGACCGGCACGCGCTTGCCGACCGCCTCCACGCACGTCTCCAGGACCTGCACCTTCTCGTCGAAGTGCAGCGTCGCCCCTTCACCGAGCGACCCGAGGGCCACGATGCCGCTGCAGCCGGCATCGGTCATCCAGCAGGCGTGCTTCGCCAGGAACGCGTGATCGACGGTGAGGTTCTCGCGAAACGGCGTGGTGATCGCCGGAACAACGCCCTGCCATTGCATGGGTCGAATTCTACGGGAGTTTCTCACGCATACCGATCGGGCGAGAGCGGCGCCAGTTCGATCGACGGCCGTTCGCCCGAAACGAGTTGGTCGATCAGCGATCCCGTGATCGGTCCGAGACTGAGCCCCATCATCGCGTGTCCCGTGGCCACGGAAAGATTCGCGAAGCGCGCGAAGCGGCCGATGTACGGCAGCCCGTCGGGCGAACAGGGGCGGAGACCGGCCCACGGCTGCACATCACGGAAATCGTCCGCGCCGAAATCGGGGAGGTAGCGGGGGACGGCCTTCACGATTCCGCGGACGCGCGCCGGATTGATCGACAGGTCGTTCCCGGTGATCTCCATCGTCCCGCCGAAGCGCAGCGAAGTCCCCATCGGAGTCACGGCCACGCGCGCCTCCGAAAGGATCATGGCGTGGGACGGCTGCTTGCGCGGATGCGGCAAGGTGAGGCTGTATCCCTTCCCCGCCTGCATCGGAAGGCGGAGGCCCAGCGCGCCGGCGATCGACGGCGACCACGCGCCGCCGCAGATCACGAACTCGTCGGCGTGCACCGCCCCGCGCGCGGTCATCGCGGCGTTGATCCGGTTCCCCGATGCGTGCCATCCCGTGACTGCCGTGCCCCACGACAACTCGACTCCGCGCTCGCGAACCCGCTGCAGCAGCGCGCGCATGAAGTGCCCCGGCGTGAGGTACGCGTCCATCGGAAAATAGACTCCGCCGGCCGCGCGGAGCTCGATCGACGGCTCCAGCGCCGCGAGCTGCCTGGGGTCGAGCGTCTCCACCGGAAGGTCGAGCCCCCGCGCCATCGCCGCCGTGGCCAGCTCGTGCTCCAGCCCCTGCTCCGTGTTGCAGAGCATCACGATCCCCTTCGGCGTGAAGTCGAACGCTCCGTTCCATTCGCGCGCAAGCTGCTCGTACAGCGCGCGGCTCGCGAGGTTCAGCGCGAGCAACACCGGCGCCCCGCTGCGCACGTTCCGCGCCGTCGCCGCACCGCGGAATTTCCAGGCCCACGACCAGAGACCCCGGTCGAGCCGCGGCTGCATGTAGAACGGGCTCTCCGGGCTCCACATCCATTTCAGCGCCAGGCGGATGGCCCCCGGCGCGGCGAGCGG
>DATFUW010000328.1:0-5251 GCA_035260605.1 Thermoanaerobaculia bacterium
GGAGAAGGACAAGATCGACCTGCACATCGGCAACACCATCGAGCAGACGCTGGTGCAGCGCGCGGCGGAGTCGATCAAACGCGCCTACTCGGAAAATGGCTACGAAGGCGTCACCGTGCAGCCGACCACCGAGGACATGACGACTTCCGGCGACAAGAAGGTGGTCTTCAACATCAATGAAGGGGTGAAGGCCACGGTCTCCTCGATCACCTTCACCGGCAACAAGCGGTTCTCCGACCGCAAGCTGCGGTCGGTGATGAAGAACGTCAAGTCGAACGGGCTCATCTCCTGGATCCGGAAGAAGAACCTCTACATCCCGTCGAAGCTCGACGAGGACCTCGAGAACCTGAAGAACTTCTACCAGGACTACGGCTACCAGAACGTCACCTTCGGCGAGCCGCAGATCTCCACCATCCGCAAGGGGCGCAAGCCGCACGTGAAGATCGTCATCCCGGTGCAGGAAGGGGCGGTGCACACCTTCGGCGAAGTGACGGTCACCGGGAACACGGTGTTCACCACGAAACAGATCATCGGCAACTGGCCGCTGAAGAAGGGCGAGGTGCTGCGCCGCAAGGCAATCCAGGACCGGCTCGATGCCTTCGGTGACGCCTACCGCGGCCGCGGCTACATCTACGCGTACATCAATCCGGAGTACGTCGAGCAGCCGAACAACGTCTCCGACGTGCACATTCAGGTCTACGAAGGCGATCAGTTCCGCCTCGGCCGGCTCGAATTCCAGGGCAACACGACCACGAAGGACAAGGTCCTCCGCCGCGAGATCTTCCTCGAAGAGGGGCAGATCATGGACATGGAGACCTTCAAGCAGAGCCTCTACAAGCTCGGCCAGCTCGGGTACTTCAAGGTCACGGACAACCCCGATTTCAAGGTCAACCAGGAGAAGAAGACCGTGGACATCACGGTCAAGGGGAGCGAAGAGGGGAAGAACGACATCCAGTTCGGCGGCGGATATTCGGAGGGGACGGGCTTCTTCGTCCAGACGCAGTTCGCCACGCGCAACTTCCTCGGCGAAGGAGAGAACCTCGGCCTGAGCTTCCAGACCGGGAGCCGTCTGCACTTCTTTTCGCTGTCGTACGCCGACCCTTGGTTTCTCGACACGCCGAACAGCCTCGGCGTCTCACTGTTCAACCGAACGACGAACTACCCGCTGTCGATCGGCTATCAGGAGCTGAGCAAGGGCGGATCGCTGGCCTACGGATACCGGCTGCACCGTTTCGACAGCCTGTCGTTCGTCTACGGGCTGGAGCACGTGCGCAGCCACTACGAGTTCAACGTCGCGCCGGACGCCAACGGCAACGTGCCCATCGCCACGGTCAGCGACTTCAACTACTCCCAGTCGTCGATCGGACCGTCCTACAACTACGATTCCCGCGACAACCCGTTCGACACCACGCGCGGCATGCGCGTGGCGCTCGGTCTGTCGTACTCCGGCGGTCCGCTGGGGGGGACGATCGACTCGTTCCGTCCGACGTTCGATTTCACCAAGTACTACCGGCTCTCTCGCCGCAGCTCGTGGAGCTTCAACACCGATCTCGGCTACATGCTCCCGCTGAGCAAGAACTGCTCGAACACGCTCGACGAGCAGACGGCGACCGGCAAGGAGCTCTGCATCCCCAAGGGACAGCGCTTCTTCGTCGGCGGCGAATACTCGGTCCGGGGCTTCGAGTACGGGACGCTGGGCCCGAACGAGACGTTCAACGGGCAGACGGTGATCGCCGGCGGATACAAGCAGATCGTTCTGAACTCGGAATACGTCTTCAAGGTCAACGATCCGCTGCGCCTGGTGTGGTTCGCCGATGCCGGGTGGGCGTACGGCTATCACGACGCGGTCGATCTGTCGAAGCTGCGGTACTCGACCGGCGCGGAACTGCGGATCTTCCTGCCGGTGTTCCAGTTCCCGATCCGCTTCATCTATGCGATCAATCCGCACAAAGTGCCGGGGGACCGGTTTCAGACGTTCCAGTTCACCATCGGGAATACGTTCTAGCGCATCCGTGATTCACGGTGTGTCCAAAGTCTAAAGGAGAGTTCATGAAGAAGCTTTTCGTTCCGATCGCGATGACGGTCCTGGCCGTTCCCGCTTTCGCGCAGACCTCGACGGCACCGCTGCGCATGGCAGTGATCGACGTTCAACGCGTGCTCAGCACCTCGGTCGCCGGCAAGGCGGCGCAGGACAAACTCAAGAAGCTGCAGGACGATAAGGTCGCCGGCGCCCAGAAGCTCCAGGATGAGGTCAAGTCGCTGGACAACGACATCAATACCAAAAAGCTCTCGCTCAGCGAGGACAGGCTGGCCTCGCTGCAGAAACAGCTCGCCGACAGGCAGCTCGCGCTGCAGCGCTACAGCCAGGACGCCGACCGCGACCTGACCGCCGCGCGCGATCAGGAGCTGGCCGATCTCGAGAACAAGATCAAGCCGGTGATCGATCAGATCGGCAAGGAGATGGGGCTGGCGGTGATCTTCAACAAGTTCGAATCCGGGCTGGTCTACGCCTCCGACGCCATCGACATCACGGACGTGGTGATCAAGCGGTTCAACGAAGCGCAGTCGGCCCCGGCGGCCGCCCCCGCGGCGTCGAAGAAGCCGTAAGGCGCATGGCGCGGCGGCATTCGGGGCCGCCGCGACACAGTACAATGCCGGCCCGATGCCGGCAGTCCCCATTTCCGAAATCGTGGCGCTCGTCGGCGGCCGCTACTCCGGCCCCGGCGATCTGCTGATCCGTGGCGTCGCGCCGCTGGCCGACGCCGCGGCAGACCAGCTCGCCTTCCTCGGCAACGCGGCGTACGCGCCGCAGGTGGCGGAGACGAAGGCCGGAGCGGTCCTCGTGCCGGACGATTTCCCCGGCGACGACCCCCGCTTCATCCGCGTGAAGGTTCCCCACGGCGCACTGGCCGAGGTCCTCGACCGCTGGTTCAATACGCGTCGCGTCGCCGCGGGCGTCTCCCCGCTCGCCTCCATCGCCACTTCGGCGACGATCGGCCGCAACGTGGCCGTCGGCGCGTTCACCTCGGTGGGCGAGCACGCAGAGATCGGCGACGACACGATCCTCTACCCGAACGTCACGATCTACGACGGTTGTAAGATCGGCCGCCGTTGCATCCTCCACAGCGGCGTGATCGTCGGCTCGGACGGTTTCGGATTCGTTCCCGAAGCCGGGCGTCACCGGAAGATCCCGCAGATCGGCATCGTGCGCATCGAGGACGACGTGGAGATCGGCGCGAACACCACCGTCGACCGGGCGGCGCTCGGTGAGACGGTGATCGGCGAGGGGACGAAGATCGACAACCTGGTGCAGATCGGACACAACGTGCGCATCGGACGGCACTGCATCCTCGTGTCGCAGGTGGGAATCGCCGGATCGACGCAGGTGGGAGATCATGCGGTGATCGCCGGACAGGCCGGGGTCGCCGGCCATCTGACCATCGGCGCCGGCGCGCAGATCGGCGCCGCGGCCAGTGTCTTCCACGACGTGTCCGCGGGGGAAAAGGTCTTCGGCACGCCGGCCGTTCCGTTCCGTGAATGGGCACGGCGCGACGTTCTGCTCAAGCGCCTTTTGTCGAAGAAGAGGAACTGATGCTGACCATCACCGACATCATGAAGATCCTGCCGCATCGCTACCCGATGCTGCTCGTCGACCGGATCCTGGAAATGGACGATGGGAAGCGGGTCGTGGGGATCAAGAACGTCAGCGCGAACGAGCAGTTCTTCCAGGGACACTTCCCCGGCGCGCCGGTCATGCCGGGAGTGCTGATCGTGGAAGCGATGGCCCAGTGCGCGGCGGTGCTGATCCTCAGCAGCATCCCCGACCGGGAGCGGAAGCTCTTCCTGTTCGGCGGCGTCGACAAGGCGCGCTTCCGCAAACAGGTCGTGCCCGGCGATCAGGTGCGGCTGGAGTGCGAGGTGCTGCAGAAACGGTCGAACAGCGTGCGCATCCGCGGGACGGCCACCGTCGGCGGCGAGGTGGTCGCCGAGGCGGAGATGCTGAGCCTCATGGTGGAGAGGCCGCAGTAAATGGCCGCGATCCATCCGACGGCGATCGTCAGCAGCGAGGCGGTCCTGGCCGAGGACGTGGAAATCGGCGCGTACGCGCTCATCGGGCCGAGCGTCACGATCGGCGCGGGGACCATCGTCGGACCGTACACGAGAATCGAAGGCCCCGCCATGATCGGCGAGCGGAACCAGTTCTACGGACACGCCTCGATCGGCGGCCCGCCGCAGGACCTCAAGTACAACGGCGAGCGGACCGAGCTGTCGATCGGCAACGACAACGTCGTCCGCGAGTTCGTCACCGTCAACCGCGGCACGGCCGGAGGCGGCGGACGGACGACGATCGGCTCGAACAACTTCCTCATGGCCTACGCGCACGTGGCGCACGACGGCCACGTCGGATCGTCGATCGTCTTCGCCAACGCCGCCACGCTCGCCGGACACGTCGAGGTCGGCGACCACTCCACCATCGGTGCCTTCTCCGCCGTCCATCAGTTCTGCCGCGTCGGGGAGCACGCCTTCATCGGCGGCTTCACCGTGGCCACGCAGGACGTCCTGCCGTACATCAAGACCGTCGGCACCCGCGAGGCAAAGACGTACGGGATCAACACCATCGGGCTCCAGCGGAAGGGCTTCCCGCGGGAAACGATCGAGGCTCTCGACCGCGCCTATCGTTTGCTCGTCCGCTCGAAGCTGAAACGCGAGGCGGCGCTCGAACGGATCGAGGCGGAACTCGGCCTCTATCCGGAAGCGCGATATCTCGTGGAGTTCGTGCGGCAGTCGAAGCGGGGCGTGATCCGGTGATCCGCATCGGCGTCGTCGGGACCGGCTACCTCGGCCGGCTGCACACGCGCATCGCCAGTGAGATCCCGGAGGTACAGCTCGCCGGGATCGTCGAGATGGACGACGCGGTGGCGCGCGAAGTGGCCGAATCGTTCCATGTACGGCGCTTCGAGAACGTCGCCGCGCTGGCGAAGGAGGTCGACTGCGCCGTCGTGGCCACGCCGACCACGACGCATTTCGAGGTCGCGCGCGCGCTGCTCGAGGCGGGGCGCGACGTCCTCGTGGAGAAGCCGATCGCCGATGAGGAGAGCGCCGGCCGCGAGCTGGTGGCCATCGCCCGGCGAGCGGACCGCGTGCTGCAGGTCGGCCACGTCGAACGCTACAACCCGGCGATCACCGCGGTGGCGCCGCTGCTCCGCCAGATCCGCTACATCGAGGCGGAGCGGCTCGGAGTCTTCGTCGG
>DATFUW010000329.1:0-3685 GCA_035260605.1 Thermoanaerobaculia bacterium
CCCATCAGCGCGCTGTTGTTCGGCGAGACGAAGACTCCGATGCCCAGCCCCACGACCGCCAGGCCGGCGGCGATGGCGAACAGCGAACCGGCGGAAGCGAATCGCGCGATCAGCAGCAGCCCGCCGCCGAGGACCATCATCCCCGCGGTGGCCAGCATGCGCGAGCCGATGCGGTCCGAGAGTGCGCCGCTGACCGGCGCGACGAAAGCCATGACGATCGGTTGCGCCGTCAGCACGAGCCCCACCTGCTGCGTGTTCAGCCCCCGGCCCTGGATCAGCAGAAACGGCAGCACGAACAGGACGGCGTAGACGCAGATGTAGTTCAGCAGCGCGCTGACGGCCGAGGCGCTGAAGGCCCGCCTGTGGAACAGCGTGAGATCGAGCATCGGCGCCGCCCGACCCCGCTCCGCGACGACGAACATCGTGAGCAGGACGAGCGCCGCGCCAATGATGCCGAACGTCAGGGGAGATGCCCATCCCCAGGCGTGCCCCTGATTGAGCGCGACGAGCAGCGCGACGAGGCCCAACGTGAACAAGGCGGCGCCGCGGAAGTCGAACGGTTCCGCCCTGCCGCGCGGCTGGTCGTTGGCGATCACTCGCAGAGACAACAGCGCGCCGATGGCCCCCACCGGGACGTTGATGTAGAACACGGCGCGCCACCCGAATGCCTCCGCCAGCCAGCCGCCGAGTGACGGACCGGCTGTCAGTCCGAGATAGGTGAACATCGCCTGCGCGCCGAGCGCCCTGCCGCGCTCGTTCGGCGGGAAGGACTTGGTCAGGATGGCCGGGCCATTGGCGAAGAGCATCGCCGCGCCGACGCCCTGCACCGCGCGCATGCCGATCAGCATGCCCGGCGAGCGCGCGGTCCCGCAGAGCGCCGAGCCGAGGACGAACAGCCCGAATCCGGCCACGTACATCCGCTTGTGGCCGTGCAGGTCGCCGGCACGCCCGACGCCGAGCAGCAGCGCGCTGACCACGAGCAGATAGATGGTCGTCACCCACTCGATCCCGGCGACGGTCGAGTGCAGACCCGTCTCCAGGATGGGCAGGACGGTATTGACGACGCTGCCGTCGAGCGCCGACATGAATGTCCCGACGCCGACCGCCGTCAGGACCCACCACCGGCCGGACTTCACGTTCGCGTTTCGGAGCCGTCGCTACAACGAGCGTTTCTTGGCGCGGATGTTCCGGCGGCTTCCCTTGGACTTGCCACCGCCGCCACCGTAGTCGCCGCCACCGCCACCACCGCCGTAGCCACCGCCGCCGCCGTAGTCGCCGCCGCCACCACCGCCGTACCCACCACCGCCACCGCCGCCGAAGCGGTTGCCAGCGCCGCCCGAGGGGCGCGGCGGGCGGTCTTCCGCGGCGTTCACACGCAGAGGACGACCGTCGAGTTGCTGGCCGTTGAACCGGGCGATGGCATCCGTGGCCTCCGCATCGGTGCTGAACGTGACGAACGCGAAGCCGCGCGAGCGGCCGGTCTCACGGTCCGTCGGAAAGAAGACGTCCTCGATCTTTCCTGCGGGGGCGAAGAACTCGCGCACTTTATCAGGCGCGGTCCGGAAATCCAGATTTCCTACGAAGATCTTTGTACCCAAACCATTCCTCATTCTGCGGCATGCGACAGCCGCGGCGTTCAGTGTATCGCGATCCCTTCTCGCAAGTGCAATTCCAGGTGCGCGGCTGGCGGACAGAGCTACGGAAATGTCACGGCGCGCCTCCGCGGCGGCGGGGGCTCCGCCAGCAGCGAGCGAATCGAGGGCAACAGGGAGTAGAGCGCATCGCCCGGGCATTCGGTGATCGTGCACGTCGCCCCGGGGACGTTCCCGTCCCGATGCCCGAGGATCGTCGGAAGGTCCAGACCCGACCGGGGATGAAAGACGATGGCCATCGGATCGATGCCGTTCCGCCTGCAGAGGTCGCCCAGCAGGCGGTCGAGCGCAGCGAGCGCCTCCGGCGTGGGCGTGATCGTCGAGTACGTCCCGAGCATGGCCACGCCGGCCGTGTTCGTGTTCCGGCAGGAGAAGTGCGCCCCGATCGCGCCGTCGCCACCGGCGCGTCCTTCGTAGATCACGCCGTCCGGATCGATCAGGTAGTTGTAGCCGATGTCGCCCCAGCCGTTCGTGTAGGTATGGTAGTACCAGATGTTGCGCACCTCGGCTGCCCAGTCGGAGAGATCGTTCGACCCCGCGGTGTGATGGACGACGAGGTGCGTGACGGTGCTGTACTCCGGCGGCCAGAGCGGCGCGGCCTCGCCGTCGGGACATCCCCACGCGACGCGGCTGACGATGTCGTGCGTCGATTGCGACTCGGGAGCCAGCCGGCCGCGATGCGACGGCGGCGGGAACATGGTCACCGTCACCGCGCCGACATCGCAGTCGAACGTCGTCTCGAGGAACCGCTGCTCGGCGCCGAAATGCGTGATCGCCGAGAAGAAACGCCCCGAGGAACGATCTGTCAGATCGCCGTCGATCGCCGGCACGATCCAGTTCGACCAGGTGATGCCGTCGGGGGAGACGCGGATGCGCAAAGGAACGTCGCCGGCAGCGGTCCATGAGATCCCGGCGGCCTCGAACGGCCGATCCGCCGCGACGATGGAATGCGCGCCGGGGGTGGCATGCAGTTGCCAGGGAAGCGCGATGGCCGAAACGAGCAGCAGCGGGAGCATGGCAACACAATAGCGCGCAAAACCTCGAGCGGGAGTTGGCGTAGAGTCTCAGCATGGAGCCCGCCCTCTCGCTGGGGGACCTGGTGGCGATTCTCTACCGGCCTCGGCAGACGATGCGACGCGTCCTGGACGCAGGCCGGGACCGCTGGGTGATCCAGATCGTCATCCTGGCGTTCGTCTGCGCCTCGGTCAGCGACTCCGATTTCCGCACGCTGGGGCGCGCGCTGCCCGGGCTGACGGCCGTCTCGGTCATCGCCATCGCGCTCGTCGCCCTGATCGCGGGCTCGCTCGCCTGGCTGCTGCTGCTCGCGCTGTTCGCATGGATTGTGACGGCGGTCGGGCGGATGATCGGCGGCAGCGGGACGGCGGCGGATGTGCGCGCGGCGCTCGCCTGGTCGCTCGTGCCGGTGATCTGGTCGGTCGCCTATCGCATTCCGGTGGCGATCTACAAAAGCCGCATCGTGGCCACGTCGGGGACGGACGACAAACAGGTCCTCTTCAGCCTGCTCAGTCACGGCGGCTGTGCCATCGCCGTGATCGTCCTCGCGTTGCAGAGCGCCATGATCGCGTATTGTCTTTACGTGGCGAGCAACACGTTGGGGGAAGCGGAGCGGTTCTCGTCGTGGAAAGGACTGGCTGCGCTGACCATCACGTTCACGATCCCCGTGGCCGTCGGGCTCGCGGCGTTTCTGGCGCTGCGAGGGTGACCATGAAGCGCATCGTGGTCATCGGTGCATCGGGCTTCTTCGGAAGGCTCATCCTCGAGCGGCTCCGCGCCGCGGGGCTGCAGGCGCTCGGCGCCTCGCGTTCGCAGGGCGATCTGCGGCTCGATGCCGAGGATCCCGGCGATCTGCGCGAGAATCTCCGGCAGCGCGACCTGGTGATCGACGCCGCCGGTCCGTTCCAGACACGGACGCCCGCGCTGGTGGACACGGCGATGCGTGTCGGCTTCGACCTGATCGATCTCTCCGACAGCGCTGAATACACGCGGAAAATCTACGAACGCGAGGCGCCGAT
>DATFUW010000330.1:0-3039 GCA_035260605.1 Thermoanaerobaculia bacterium
ACGGCGGCGGACCGAAGCTCGTGCTGCGATCGTCGGGCGGAGGGATCCGGCTGAGAAAGATGTAGCGCTGCCGGCGTTTGCGCGTCACGTCCCGAGGATCGCACGTGCCGCGGCGCGCGCCGAAGCGAGCGACGCGTCCGACAGCAGTCCCGTGTCGCCCACCCAGTCTCCGGCGATGTAGAGGCCGCGGATCCGCGTGACCGGACCGGGGCGGGTGGCGGGCAGCGGCGGAATCACGCCGTTCGAGACCACCATCGACGGCAGAAACCGGCAGTGCACGACGAGCTCGCGCCACCCGGGCTGCATCTCTTCGAGCAGCCGCTCGAGGTCCGACTCGTCTCCTCCGCCATAACGCGCGACGTGAAGCAGCGCACCCCCCTTCGGCGTGAGCTGGGCCCATCGCGAGTGGACGGAGTAGTAGAGCGGCTCGTCGATGCCGACGGCGAAGGTCTTTTTCGGATTGGGAAGGCGGGAGAGTCCGACATCGAGCGACGAGAGTAGGGCCGGACGCAGATCGGGCAGCTCGAGCTCGGGGACCAGCTCGCGGACGGCCGACGGCTCGACCGCGAGCAGGACCGTGTCGGAGGGCAGGTGCGCCCCGTGCGGCGTCATGCGGGCGGGCGGAACCACGATTTCCGCGGTGTCCTGCGCGTCGCTCTCCAGGCCCCCGAGCTCGATGGCCCGCACCGATCCGCCGTCGTGCTCGACTTCGATGACCCGCGAGCTCGTCACGAAGTTCACGCCGGCCGTCACCGCGGACGTGTGCAGGGCGTCGACGATCTTTTGCCACCCCTCGTCGACGTAGACGACGCCGCGCATCGCCAGGCGGAGTTGCGCGACCGCGGCACCGGCGCTGATCTTCTCCAGATCGGCGCAGTACGTGGCCAGGCGCAGGAGCGCGGTGACCACCTCCCGGACGCGCGGGCGCGTGACGGTGCTGTCGACCCATGCGCGCGCCGACACGGCGGTGCCGAACAGCGGGTTGTCCATGCGGCGGATGCGGAAGAGGAGCATCGCGGCCTCGAGCCGGTCGGCCGCGGAGAAGAGCCGGGTGGTCAGCACCGACCCCAGTCCGGCCGGAAGCTTGTGCCGTTCGCGGCCGAGCAGCGCGATCCCCTTGGCCCTGGTGGTGCCGCCGCGCACCGAGATCCCGAGCTCGCGCAGCACCGCCGCACCGGGGCCGCGCCGGTAGAATGCGTGCGGACCGAGATTGAACCGGTATCCGTGACGGAGATGCGTGACCGCACGTCCGCCCAGAAAGCGGCGTTTCTCGAAGAGCGTGACGGTCCGGCCACCTCGCGCGAGATAGATGGAGGCAGCGAGACCGGCAATCCCCCCGCCGACGATGACGACATTGCTGCCCAAAACGAGCGGCGATCGTATCGCGCGCATCTCGCGATTGCACGCCGCGCTTTTTTGGTAGAATCCGGGCAAAGTTCCGCCCGATCAGCGTTTCCGAAAGGCCATTCAATGAAGAAATTTGTCATCGGAATTGCACTGCTTCTCATCTCGGTGGCGGGATTCGCCGCCGACGTACCCGGCACACCGCAGATCACACCGCCCACCAACGGCGGAGACTGGATGAAGCTCAGCAGCACGGAGAAGCTCTTCTGGTCGATCGGCTATGCGCAGGGGTACCAGGATGCGCTCGGCAAGATCGACGTGGCGTCGGGGCCGAATTCCCCCTGCTCCACGCTCGCCGCGCGCACCGAGCGGCAGACAGCCACTGCCGGAAAGGTCTCGGGCTTCGAGCTCGTCTCCGGCCTCGAGAAGTTCTACTCCGATCCGGCGAACGTACAGGTGCCGATCGGAAACGCCATCCGCATCTATCTGCTCCAGGCCAGTGGGAAAGACCAGACCACGATCCAGGAGCTGATCGAGACCGCGCGGGTCCTCGGGGCCACGGCGGCACGGCGCCCGCAGCAGTAACCCCACGGCCGTGAAACGGCTCGTTGCGGTCACGGCGCTGGTTCTGATCGCCGCGACCACAGCGCCTGTCGATGTCGCGTTGCGCGAGGAGCTTCACCAGGCGGCGAGCGCCGCCGACCTCCCCCGCTTCGAGTCCGCCCTCGACCGCGCCCACGCGGCGATCGACACGATGAAGCTCGGCAAACGGCGAGACGAGTTCCGCCGCGTCATCCTCGCCGCCGAGGACATCGACCGCGTCTGGACGTTTGCAATGAAGGCCCGCGACGGAATGTTCTACGACGACGAACGGCTCCCGTTCTTCTATGACCACCTGGCCAACCGGTATCCCGACTATCCGAAGTTCATCGCGGAGTATCGGGTGATCGATCGGTCCGGCCTGCCGCAATATCCCACCCGCGAGACCCGTGATTTCCTGCTGCGGAAGCTCGAAAACACCGGGCACGCTTCTCCGTAGTACCTGATCGTGGCAAGGCTGCGCGACTGGGTCGACCTCGGCAAGAGCACGTTTCACTCGCTGAAGATCAGCGACGCCACCCGCTTCTACGAGGACGACTGGACCGAGACGAGGAAGATGTTGATTGCCGACCACCGCGAGGCGATCGACAGCGACCCGCGGCGCTTGCGGCGCTTCCTCCGCAGCCGCAGCGCGATTCTCTACGGGTTGGCGAAACGCCTCGCCCCAGCACGGCGCGTGATCTTTCTGCTCTCGTTCGTTTTTTTCTTCGTCGCCCTGCAGTTCGAAATCGGCCGCGTCCCCGGAGTTTGGCTGCTGCCGGAACTCGGCATTCCTTTCCTGCTGATGGTCGTTCTCCTGGCGATGGAGCTGATCGACAAGATCAAGTACCGCGACGAGCTCGAGCTCGCGCGCGACCTGCAGGCCGGACTGATCCCCAAGGAGCCGGCGCAGACGCCGCAGTTCGGCGTGGCGGCGTTCAACCAGATCGCCAACACGGTCGGCGGCGACATCTACGATTTTGTGCCGCTCGACGACGGGCGGCTCGCCGTCCTCTTCGGCGACGCCTCGGGTCACGGGATGGCGGCCGGCCTGGTGATGGCGGTGGCGCACGCCGCGTTCCGCACGCAGCTCGACGTCGACCCGTCGCAAGAGGC
>DATFUW010000331.1:0-2100 GCA_035260605.1 Thermoanaerobaculia bacterium
ATCCTCCCGCTCCGCGGCAAGATCCTCAACGTGGAGAAGGCCCGCCTCGACAAGATGCTCTCGTCCGAAGAAATCCGCCTGATGATCACGGCCCTGGGAACCGGCATCGGCACCGACGACTTCGATGCAGCGAAGGTGCGTTACCACAAGATCATCATCATGACGGACGCCGACGTCGACGGATCGCACATCCGCACGCTGATCCTGACGTTCTTCTTCCGGCACATGAAGGAGATCATCGAACGCGGGCATCTGTTCATCGCCCAGCCGCCGCTGTTCAAGATCTCGCACGGGAAGAAGGACACCTACCTCAAGGACGAG
Organism: Thermoanaerobaculia bacterium; assembly: GCA_035260605.1. Taxonomy (GTDB): domain Bacteria; phylum Acidobacteriota; class Thermoanaerobaculia; order Gp7-AA8; family Gp7-AA8; genus Gp7-AA10. The sequence continues at coordinate 322 of DATFUW010000331.1, forward strand.
ATGGAGAAGTCGCGATTCCTACTGAACCGCATCGCTGAGTCGGTGCAGATCACGCCGAAGGGCGGCCTGCCGATCAATGGCGAGACGCTCGTGGCCATGCTCCAGCGGATGGAGGAGTACACGAACCACGGCCGCAAGGTGCGGAAGTTTCCGCGCGAAGCGCTGGACGTCATGTTCGCCGAGGGCTTCGGCGACCGTACCGCGCTCGCCGATCCCGACAAACTCAACGCGCTCGAAGCGGCGCTGACCAAGGCGGGGTTCCAACACGTGCGGCAGGGAAGCGATCCCGATACCGAGACCCCCACGCTGCGTTTCAGCGTCGGGAGCAACGGCAGTGGCAAGTGGGCGCTCGTCGATCACGAGCTGTTGACGCAGTACGAATACCGCCAGATGGCGAAGGCCTACGAGACACTCTCTTCGTTCGGCCTGGCGCCGTACGTCGTGCAGCACGGCGAAGAGACAGCGATGTTCGCGCGCATCGACGACCTGCTCGATCACGTCTACAAGCTCGCCGAGAAGGGACTGAGCATCCAGCGTTACAAAGGCCTCGGCGAGATGAACCCCGAGCAGCTCTGGGAGACGACGATGAATCCCGAAACGCGCCGTCTCCTGCAGGTGACCATCGCCGACGGCGTGGAGGCGGAGTACCTCTTCACCACGCTGATGGGCGATCAGGTCGATCCGCGCCGCGAGTTCATCGAAAGGAACGCCCTGGAAGTGAAGAACCTCGATATTTAACAAGAGCGGCGGCCTGGCCGCCGTACTCCACACATGTCCGAATTCGACTACCACAACTTCAACGACCAGCGCCTGCCGGTCAATATCGAAGACGAGATGCGCAAGTCGTATCTCGACTATGCGATGTCGGTCATCATCGGCCGCGCGCTTCCCGACGTCCGTGACGGCCTCAAACCGGTGCACCGCCGCATCCTTTACGGGATGTACGAGCAGGGAAACACCGCCGGGCGCGCGTACAAGAAATCGGCGCGCATCGTCGGCGACGTGATGGGCAAGTACCACCCGCACGGCGACAGCGCGATCTACGACGCGGTCGTGCGCATGGCGCAGGACTTCTCCATGCGCTACGGCCTGGTCGACGGACAGGGAAACTTCGGTTCCGTCGACGGCGACAACCCCGCGGCCATGCGCTACACCGAGGTGCGCCTGACGAAGCTCGCCGAAGAGTTGATGCGGGACGACATCGACAAAGAGACCGTCGACTGGGTCCCCAACTACGACGGCACCGAGAAGGAGCCGTCGGTCCTCCCGGCGAAGTTCCCCAATCTCCTGGTCAACGGTTCGTCCGGCATCGCAGTGGGCATGGCCACGAACATCCCGCCGCACAACCTCGGCGAGGTGATCGATGCCTGCCTGATGATGATCGAGAAGCCGCACGCGACGGTGCCGGAGCTGATGAAGGTCCTGCCCGGTCCCGACTTCCCAACCGCCGGGTTCATCCACGGCATCGATGGGATCTACCAGGCCTACAAGACCGGGCGCGGGATCGTGCAGATGCGGGCCCGTGCGGCGATCGAGACGTCGAAAAAGGGCGACAAGCAGCAGATCGTCGTGACGGAGATCCCGTACATGACGAACAAGGCGCGCCTGATCGAAAAGATCGCCGAGATGGTGCGCGAAAAGCGGCTCGAGGGAATCTCCGATCTCCGCGACGAATCGGACCGCGAGGGGATCCGCATCGTCATCGAGCTGAAGCGCGGCGAGGTCGCCGAGGTCGTGCTCAACAACCTCTATCGCAACACACAGCTCCAGACGACATTC
>DATFUW010000332.1:0-5657 GCA_035260605.1 Thermoanaerobaculia bacterium
GCCTCGACCGGCGCATGCAGATCGCGGCGGTCGTAGTGCAGCGCTCCGAACTCGTTCTCCATGCGCGCCACGACGGTCGACAGCGGGAGACCGAAATGGGCGACGCACTCGGCGACCAGCAGGCCGGAGAGGATGCCGTCGCGCTCCGGAAGGAACCGGCCGAATCCGATGCCGCCGCTCTCCTCGCCGCCGATGAGGACGTTGCGCGTGAGCATGAGATCGGCGACGTGTTTGAAGCCGATCGCCGTCTCGTGCAGCGGCGCGCCGAGGGCCCTGGCCACGCGCTCGACGAGGCGTGACGTGGAGAACGTCTTGACGATCTCGCCGCGCATCTGCTTCTCGCGGACGAGATAGAGCGCCAGCAGCGCGATGATCTTGTGCGGCGACACGAACTCGCCGCGCTCATCGAGGATGCCGAGCCGGTCTGCGTCGCCGTCGTTGCAGATCGCCAGGTCGTACTCGCCGCTGAGCATCACGTTGCGCGAGGCGTCGAGGTTCTGCGGGATCGGTTCCGGATTGATGGCGCCGAACCCCGGATTGCGGTCGCCGCGGACCGTGTCGATGATCGTCTCCGGCGGCGCCTCCTTCGTCACGCGGAGGATGCGCGCGTTGCCGATGTAGTCCAGCCCGAGCACGCGCGAGGGGATCTGCGCCGCCACGCCGTACATCGGATCGTGGAGGACGGCCATCCGCGCGCCGGCGATCCGCTTCACGTCCACCTGTTCGCGCAGCGCGGCGATGTAGTCCTCGAGGAGGTCCGACTCCTCGACCGAGCCATTGGCCCGCGTGGCGCGCTGGTCGAGCGCCCGGGCGATCGCCGCGTACATCTCCGGCAGCGCGGAACCGCCGTACCACGCCTTGAACTTGATCCCGTTGTACTTCGCCGGATTGTGGCTGGCCGTGATCACGACGCCGCCCAGAAGCTTGCGGTGCGCCACGGTGAAGGAGATGGTCTGCGAGGGAGTCGGCGCCGACGAGAGGATCACGCGATAGCCGCCGTCGCGAAGCGTCTCCGCGGCCGCCTCCGCGAACTCACGCGACAGGAAGCGGCGGTCGTATCCGACGACGAGCGTGTTGCGGTCGATCCCCGGCGGCGGCTGGAGCAACCGCCCCGCGACACCGATGGCCTCGCTCACGCGTCGCACGTTGTCGAATGTGAAACGGTCGGCGATGACGGCGCGCCAGCCGTCGGTCCCGAAGGAGATGTCGGACACGCCCGCACTTTACCGGCGGAAGATCCCCCCTGACAACAGCGGGCGGCTCCGCTGCGGATTGCGCACAATCGTGATCCCGTTCGGGCCGTCGACCGCCGCTCCCTCCGCCGCGCGCGGCTGCGGCTCCAGTTCCGGCGAGCCAAGGTATTGTTCGCGCGCCGCCGGCTCGATCAGCAGCGGATCGGCCGCCGTCTCATCGCGCACCGGCTGTTCGACGATGACCGCCGGGCGAGGCGCCGGCAGCGCCGTCCGGACCGGGACTTGCCTGTTGAACAGGCGGCCGTATCCGTCGGCGTTCGAACGGTGAAATTCTCCCTGGAACGTCAGCGCCAGAAATAGAATCGCCACTGCAATGGCGAAGCGGCCGAGGTTCTTGAGCGTGATGATCCGGCGCCTGCGGCGGCGGTCGCGGATCGGGACGATGAGGTCGGGCCTTGGTTTCATGGGAAGAGTGATTTCAAGCTGTTTGCCAGTTGCAAGGAGTTGAAATGGCGCGAGTTGGAATCATCGGACGCGGCTGGGGCGAGCGAGCTCAAGCACCGAACTTCCGGGACGCCGGATTGGAGATCGCCGGGATTGCCGGCCACGACGGCTGGCAGAAAATTCTCGGCGGAAATGCCGAGGTCGTCACGATCGTGACTCCTCCGTCAACGCACCTGGAGATCGCCACTGCTGCGCTCGAGGCCGGCAAACATGTGATCTGCGAGAAGCCGACCGCGATGGATGCGGACCAGGGGCAGAAGCTGGTCGCGGCCGCGGCGGCGCACCCGAAGCAGATCGCGATCATCGACCATGAGCTGCGGTTTCTCCCTTCGTTCCGCGCGGCGCGCGAACGGATCGGCGAGATCGGCGCGGTCCGCTACGCGGAAGTGCGCTACGCCAGCCCGAGCCGCGGCGACCGCAGCCGCCCCTGGAACTGGTGGAGCGACGCGTCGCAGGGCGGCGGGGTGTGGGGGGCGGTGGGATCCCACTACGTCGACGCGCTCCGCTTTCTCGGCATGGAAATCGAGTCGGTGCAAGCGCTGCTGTCGACGATCATCGGCGAGCGGTCGGGAAAGAAGGTGACGGCGGACGATTTTGCGTCCGTGCACCTGCGCCTGCACGGCGGTGCGGTCGCGGCGATGACCTTCAGCGCGGTTGCCTCCGGGCCGGATGAGCCGACGGCGTTGACGATCCACGGCGAGAACGGCTCGTTCCGCCTGACCGGCGAGGCGTTGCTGTTCGCGCCTCCGCGCGGCGCATTCAGCCGGATCGCCGGCGACGACCTGCAGCAGCGGCCGGGGAACTCCCCCGGCGGCGCGTTCGGCACGGGGACGTATCGCCTCGGCCTGGCGCTCGAGCGGGCCCTCGACGAGGGCGACCGCGGCGCGCTCGCGCCGGCGGCGACGTTCGCCGACGGCCTCATCCAACAGAAGGTCCTCGACGCCGCCCGCCGCTCCCAGCGGGAGGGCGGGCGGTGGGTCGAGGTCGCAGACTCCTAATCTGGTTACTGCAGCGTCGGCACTCTCCCCGGCGTCCACGGGGCCCCGGCGGCGTTGAGCTGCTGATCGATCGACACGAGGTCGGTGTCGATCAGCGTGCGCAGCCGGTCGAGCATCTTCGACGCCTCCTGCGTCGCCAGCATGAGCGCTTCGCGCTGGGTGGTGGTCGGCGCGGAGGTCGTCCCTAACACGCCGACGGCGGTGTTGACGCGTTCCATCAGCGAGGCCGGCGCCGGCTGGTTGTGCGCGCGGAGGATGGGATCGCCGCGGATCTCGTCGCGCACGTCGTGCAGCGCGGTATCGACGGTGTTGATCTGCGCCACGAGTTTCGGATCGACATTCTGCATCTGGTCGAGCGCCCGGCGGATGTACTCCACGCGCGTGAGCGCGTCGTTGGTGGCGCGCGACGCCCCCATGACCGCGCCCTGCAGCCGCGCGGCCTTCTTCGAGAAGTCGAGCACCGCCGCGCGGTCGCTCTCCTTCATGATCGACAGGTAGAGCGGCACGACGTTGAAGGTCTGTCCCTCCCCGACCGGCGTCTCCACGCCATTCACCCGCTCCAGCAGACGCACGCTGTACTTTCCGGGGGCGGCGAGCGGTCCGGGAGGAGGCTGAGAAAACGGATTGTCATCCGAAGGAGGCCGCAGCGCGACCGGCGCCGTCGGCGGATATCGCAGATCCCAGGCCACGCGGTGGATACCCGCGGTGACGGGCCCGTCGACGCGACGCACGACGTTGCCGTCGGCGTCGGAGACGACCAGCACGATGGCCGGCTCGATCTCGCGTGCCTCGGCGCGCAACTCCTGGAGCGGCGGGATGGGCACCGGCTCGTTGCCGCCGGCTTTCTCGATCTTCGCCTCGGCCTGCCATCGCTGCTTCTCTTTCGTCTCGATGGTCTTCTTCAGGTCGTACGTGAAGACGGCGCCGAATGGCGGGTTGGGGGCGGTGAAGTAGGTGTCGCCCTGGAACGATTTCCCGGGAAGGCCGAGCTGCGCGCGCTCCACGTAGAGTTCCGCGTCGCGTGCCGGGAAGAGCGTCACGTCGTGATTCTCCAGATCGGCCGCCGGCGTACGCAGCGGCGTGTAGTCGTCGAGGACCCAGAAGCCGCGCCCGAACGTGGCCACATCGAGATCATTGTGCTGCCGCTGGATCCAGAGATCGCGGACGGCGATGGTCGGGAAGTTGCCCTGGATCTGCGTCCAGTTCTTCCCGCCATCCTGGGTGAAGAAGAGGCCGTACTCCGTTCCGGCGAACAGCAGGTTCGCGTCGCCCGGGTCCTCGACCACCGCGTAGGCGCTCCCGCGCTGCGGCAGGTCGCCGCTGATCGACGTCCAGGTGCGGCCGCGGTCGGTGCTCTTGTAGACATACGGCTTGAAGTCGCCGACTTTGTGATTGTCGAATGCCGCGTAGACGGTGTTCGCGTCGGTGGCCGACGGTTCAACGCGCGAGACGTAGGCCATCTCCGGCACGCCGGGGACGCGGTCGATCTTCCGCCAGTTCGCACCGTTGTCCTCGGTGACCTGAATCAGTCCGTCGTCGGTGCCGGCGTAGATCAGCCCTTCCTGCAGCGTCGACTCGGCGAGCGAGACGATGTTGCCGTACCACGAGGTCGAGGCGTTCTTCGACACCGCGTCGATTCCCCAGACGCGCCCCATGATCGGCAGCGTGTTCACGTCGATGTGGCGCGTGAGGTCCGGGCTGATCTGCTTCCAGGTGTTGCCGCGGTCGTCGCTGCGGAAGAGATACTGCGCCGCGAAATAGAGGCGGTTGTTGTCGAACGGGCTGACCATGATCGGGGAGTCCCAGTTGAAGCGCAGCGGCTCCATCGTCCCGGTCTGCTGCGGCTGGATGTCGACCGTCTCGCCGGTGCGCTTGTCGAAGCGGACCAGCCCGCCGTTCTGCGACTCGGCGTAGATCGTGTCGGGGTTCTTCGGATCGGGGACGGAACGGAAGCCGTCGCCACCCTGCGTCACGTACCAGTCCTTGTTGCCGATGCCCTGGGCGTCGGGCGTGCGCGTCGGGCCGCCGAGCGAGAAGTTGTCCTGCGTGCCGCCGTAGACGCTGTAGAACGGAAGCGCGTTGTCGGCGGCGATGCGGTAGAACTGCGTGACCGGCAGGTTCGCCTTGAAGTTCCACGTCGCCGCGCGGTCGTACGACTCGTACAGGCCGCCGTCGCATCCGACCAGCAGGTGATCGCTGTCCGACGGATCGATCCAAACGACGTGGTTGTCGGGGTGCTTGTTCTTGTGCGTGAGCTGGCGCCACGTCTTGCCGCCGTCGTCGCTGACGTGGATCCAGACGTCGGCCGCGTAGATCCGGTCGTCGTCGTTCGGATCGACGAAGATCTCGCCGTAGTACTGCCCCTGCGCCACGTACTCGTTCATCTTGTGAAAGTTGGCGCCGCCGTCCATCGAGCGGAAAAAGCCTTCGGCGCTGTGCGTCGATTCGATCGTGGCGTAGACGATGTTCGGATTGTTGCGGGCCACGGCCAGCCCAATGCGCCCCATGTCTTCCTTCGGCAGGCCGTTGTGGTCGAGCTTCGCCCAGGTCGCGCCGGCGTCGTTCGATTTGTAGACCGCCGACTCCGGCCCGCCGTCGATGAGCGTGAAGACGTGCCGGCGGCGCTGGTACGCCGCGGCGTACAGCGTGTCCGGATTCGACGGGTCGAACACCACGTCGGTGACGCCGGTGTCCGGGCTGATCGTCAGCACCGCCTTCCACGTCTTCCCACCGTCGGTCGTCTTGTAGAGCCCGCGGTCGCCGCCGGCCGCCCACAGCGGCCCCTGTGCGGCGACGTAGACGACATCGGAGTTGCGCGGGTCGACGACGATCTTCCCGATGTGCTCGGAGGTCTGCAGGCCGACGTCCTTCCAGCTCTTGCCGCCGTCGACCGACTTGTAGACGCCGTCGCCCATGGAGACGGAGCGCTGGCTGTTGTTCTCGCCGGTGCCGACCCAGACGA
>DATFUW010000333.1:0-2183 GCA_035260605.1 Thermoanaerobaculia bacterium
AGGCGACAACATCCGCGTGCCTCGCGAGCAGGAGCTTCGGGTCCGCTACGACATCGGTGCAGCCGTGCCGAAGATCGACGACGGGCCCTGGCCGCTGTTCCCCGCCGACCTTCTGTCCATCATGGTGGTCGTGGCCACCCAGGCTGAAGGGACGGCCATGATCTTCGAGAAGATGTTCGAGTCGCGTCTGTTCTTCACCGACAAGCTGATCTCCATGGGAGCGCGCATCGTGCTCTGCGATCCGCACCGGGCCATCATCGTCGGCGGCAACCGTCTCACCGGCGCCGAGATCTCCAGCCCCGACATCCGCGCCGGCATGGCCCTGCTGCTGGCCGCCCTCTGCGCCAAGGGCGAAAGCGTCATCCACAACATCGCCCAGATCGATCGGGGTTACGAACGGATCGAGGAGCGGTTGAATCCGCTCGGGGCGAAGATCGTGCGGGAACGCGACGAGTAGGAACGATGAACGCAACACCAGAAGGTTCCCCGTTGCTGGTTGCTCGTTCCGGATTCCGGCTCCCCTCTCCCGCTCCCGGCGTCATGGCCATCCTCAACGTCACGCCCGACTCGTTCTCCGACGGCGGCGTGCACTTCGATCATGCCAAGGCGGTGCACGCGGCGCTGCAGATGGAGGAGGACGGCGCGGCGCTGATCGACATCGGCGGGGAGTCGACCCGCCCCGGATCGGAGGGCGTCTCGGCCGAGGTGGAGATGGAGCGCGTCGTCCCGGTGATCGAACAGATCCGCCGGCGCAGCGGCGTGCCGATCTCCATCGATACGACGAAGGCCGCGGTCGCGGACGCGGCGCTCGGCGCGGGAGCGAACGTGATCAACGACGTCTCGGCATTGCGGGCCGACCCGGCGATGGCCCCACTGGCGGCCCGCAGTGGAGTCCCGGTCATCCTCATGCACATGCGCGGCAGCCCGCGGACCATGCAGCAGCACATTCACTATGATGACGTGGTGCGCGATGTGGGATGCGAGCTGGCAGAGTTCCGGGAGGGGGCCGTTGCCGCCGGAATCGACCGCGGATGCATCCTGATCGATCCCGGCATCGGCTTCGCGAAGACCTACGAACACAACCTGGAGGTCCTCGCGAGGCTCGGCGAGCTCGCGGCGATCGCCCCGCTGGTGGTCGGCGCGTCGAGAAAGGCGTTCATCGGACATCTCACCGGCCGCGAGGCCGGGCCGGACCGCGCCGCGGGATCGCTCGCCGCGGTGGCCGCCGCCCATCGGGCCGGCGCCGCGCTGGTGCGCGTGCACGACGTGCGGCAGACCGTCGACTTCCTGAACGTGCTGCAGGCGATCGACGCACACCGGAGGCGCTCGTCGTGACCTGGTTCGACCGCATCGCGACGCTGAACTTCACCTGGCACGACGCGGCCGACATCCTGATCGTCTCGTTCATCATCTACAACATCCTGGCGCTGATCCGCGGGACGCGCGCCATGCAGATGTTCATCGGGCTGGCGGTGCTGGCCAGCACGTTCTTCGTGGCGCGGGCGTTCGATCTCCCGGCGCTGGAAGCGATCTCGCGCGAGATCCTCTTCTATCTGCCGTTCGTCATCATCGTTCTCTTCCAGCACGAGATTCGGCGGGCGCTGGCGCGGATGGGCGGCAATCCGCTGTTGTCGTTTCTGGGCCGCGGGGTATCGGCGACCGCCTACGACGAGATCGCCAACGCCGCCGAGATCCTCGCGCGCCGGCGGATCGGTGCGTTGCTGGCGCTGGAGCGCACGCAGAGCCTGCGGGCCTACGCCGAAGCGGCGAAGCGGATCGATGCCGTGGTCACCACCGAGTTGCTCGTGACGATCTTCATTCCCGGCGGGCCGCTGCACGATGGCGCGGTGATCATCGGAGGGAACCGCGTCATCGCCGCCGGCGTCCTCCTGCCGCTGATGACCGCCGCCGATCCGCGGCTCAGTCACGGCACCCGGCACCGGGCCGCGCTCGGGCTGAGCGAGGAAAGCGACGCCCTGGTGGTCGTCATCTCCGAGGAGAACGGATCGGTGGCGGCAGCCACGGAAGGAGTGTTGTATGAGAGCCTCGGCCGCGCCGAGCTGCTGCGCCTGATGCGCGACCGGCTCGAGCCGGTCCACGGGGCCGCTGCATGAAGGGCTGGCTCTCGAACTGGTGGCTGCGCGTCCTCTCGCTCTTTCTGGCATTCGTGCTCTGGCTCGTCG
>DATFUW010000334.1:0-4526 GCA_035260605.1 Thermoanaerobaculia bacterium
CGCCGCGGATGAAGACTACATGGAAGAGCTCGATCTCGATCGCGCCGTTCGCCAGCGCCGCGGTCGTGAGCGCGACGCTGCTGAGCGCCCGGCCGGTGGCGGCGGGGACCGCGAGCAGCCAGGCGGCGAGGATCTGGACGACCGGATCGATCATGATTGCGAAACGGAGGTTCTTCGAGGGGATGATCGCCAGCACGCCGATCGATACGACCGCGAACAGCGCGAGCGCCCGGATCCTCGGCCCGTGATCGCGGCCGAGCAGCGCCACGGCGACGGCTGCCGCCGCGAGCAGCGAGACGAACGGCGCGGTGGCGAAGAAATCGATGAGGAGCCGGTGCGGCGGACCTCCCTGGTACTGCAACACATACTCCGATGCCGTCGCGCCCCACACCCGGCGACCGATCGAGAACCACGCGCGGAAGTCGTGCGCCAGTACGCTGAAGGCGGTGTAGTCGACGATCGGCGGGAGCGCGAAGAGGAGGAGGTGGCGTGGCCGGAACTTCCGGTAGGCGAGGATGACCGCGGCGAATGCCGGGTCGAGCAGCAGCAACGACTCCTTGATCGCCAGAGCGGCGCTCAGCGCTGCCACCGCGGCGGCGATGTCCCAGCGATTGCCGCGTTCCATCACCTGGATCACCAGGATCAGGGCGATGAGCACCGCGGCGCAGAAGACTTCGTCCTGCAGCGCGCGTCGGCCCATGGCGATCTCGATCGCCGAGACGGCCCCGAATGCCGCGGCGAGCAGCCCCGTCCTCCGGTCGAAGAGCCTGCTGGCGAGCAGGTACAGCAGCGGAACGACGAGAATGCCGGCGACGGTGGAGAGCCAGGCCAGCGCACGCGGCTCCGCGGCCCCGTAGATCTCCGCGGCCGCCGTGGTCAGCGCGAGATGGCCGAAGCGGAGCGGGTTCGGATAGCGCCACATGCGCGGGTCGTCGAACCAGCGAACGATTTCGGGGTAACCGGCAGCGAAACCCCGGTCGAGCAGATGCTGCGTGTAACTGGTGTAGACGCTTTCGTCGGCCGGCGAGTACTGCGAGACGTCGTTCCAGTGGACGCGAAGGACGATGGCCACGGCGAGGATGGCGATCAGGGCCGCCGATCCGCGCTTCATCGCGCCGACTCCAGCTCGTCGAGGTTGTTGCGCGCGTTGTGGAATGCGGGATCGATGGTCAGCGCAACGCGGTATGACGCCGCGGCTTCGTTCCGGAAACCGAGCGAGGCGAGTGACCAGCCGAGGTTGTTGTAGGCCGTAGCCCGGGGGTCGAATGCGATCGCCGCTCGATACGCGACGGCCGCCTCGATGTGGTTCGCCTGGCCGGTGGCGGTCCAGCCGCGGTCGAAACAGCGGCGGAAAGTCCCGCAGCGGACGTCGATGCCCGCGAGCGAGACGGTCGCCGCTTCGCTGTCGGTCGGATCGATGGATGCGATGTCGGCGGCCAGCGTGCGCGCGACGAAAACCTCGCCGCGTGCCACGGCGACCCGCAGCGCGAGCTGCCGCGGAGGAATCCACGTGGGCGCCAGCCGGGCGGCCTCCGCGAGATGCGGCAGCGCTTCGGCGCCGCGTCCGCGGCGGAGCAGCCACCGCGCGTAATAGAAATGAGCGTTCCGGTCGGGGGCCAGCTCCAGCGCCCGGAGGAAGTGTGGCTCCGCGGCGGCCTCGTTCCCCATCGCGGCCTCGACGATTCCGAGGTTGATCTCCAGGCGGCTGTAGGCGGGGGTCAGTTGGGAGGCGCGAATGAAAGCCGCTTTGGCCTGGTCGTAACGCCCCTGCTCCATCTGCGTCAGACCGTAATTCATCCACCCGCGGCCGTTGCGCGGGCTCTTCTCGGTGACGTCGCGCCAGAGCGTCTCGTCGGTGCGCCAGGTGCGATTGCGCACGTGCGTTCCCCACGCGAGCGCCAGCACCACGGCGCAGAGCGCGCCGATGATGACGGTGCGGCGTGCGGGCCAGCGGCGAGCGGCAAGCTCGGCGCCCCAGACGACGGCCGGCGCGATCCCCATCAGAGGAAAGAACAGCCGGTGTTCGTTCGCCACTTCGGCCAGCGGGAAGATGCTCGAGGTGGGAAGCAGCGTCACCGCGAACCATGTGAGGCCAAAGGCAATCGGCGCCGTGTCGCGCGCGCGCCCGAGCCGGACGATCGCCAGGATCAGCACCAGGAGGAACGCGGTCCCGGCCACGACGTTCGTGTCGTACCAGTGCGGGAACGTCTCGAGGTCGCTGTCCGCCGTCAGCCCGGCAGGAAACACCGCCAACCGCGCATAGTGCAGCCACACCCAGGTCTGTGTGCGCAGATACGCGATCCGCGATCCGCCGCCGGCGATCCACTCCGGCGCGTTCATGGCGTTGAGCCCGATCAGCAGCAACACGCCGGTGACGAAGGACGGTACGGCCGCTTTGACTGCCGCGATGCGCGGCCGCCGCTCGATGAGACGCACCCAGGCGATCACGATCCCGGCGAAGATCACCACCGGCGCCTTGGCCAGCGCGCCGATGGCCAGCGGGATCAGATACCAGCCGCGCTTCCGCTGCTCCGGCCAGCGGATGAAGACGAGCAGCGCGCCGAGGAACCCGACCGCCGAGAGCAGCTCGCTGCGGCTCGAGAGAAAGTTCATCGTCTCGGTGTTCGCCGTGTGCACGCAGAAGAGCGTCGATGCGGCGATGGAATGCAGCCGCCACTCCCGACCGAAGAGATCCTCGAACAGAACGGTGAGCAGCACGCCGACGATCAACAGCAGAATCAGTTGCGTGACGTGGAAAGGGACCGGATCGAGGCCGTGATGGACGGCGTAATCGATGGCCAGGCTGAGTGTGACCAGCGGGCGGTACGTGGCGTTCGTCGGAAGGCTGCTGAACGTGTGTGCGTCGGTGAAGAAGCGCGTCCAGTGTTCGAGCGAACGGATGGACGCGTTCTCGACGATCACGTGGTCGTCGTCGAAATGAAAGCCGTTGTGAAAGAAATTCGCATATGCCGCGACGATCAGCAGTCCGCCGGCGATGGCCAGATGGAACGGGGACACCGGCCCGTGCCGGTGTCCCCGTTCGGACGCGCTCTCGTTCATGGCGTCGGTCTCAGGATGACCCAATCGATGTGTTTGTTCTTGGTCCCGCTGACCGTGAACGAATGGTTCGCGAAGTCGATCGAAACGATCGCCAGGGGGATGTCACCAGAGTTGCCGGAGTAGTACGGAACGATCGAGCAGCCCGCAACGATGTTGGCGCTGGAGAATGTGCCGTTCCCGTTGTTGTCGAGCTGTCCACCGCCGTGCGACGCCATGAAACCGGTTCCCTGCGGACCCTGCGGTCCTTGCAAGCCGAGAGGCCCTTGCGAACCAGTCTCGCCCTGCGGGCCGGTATCGCCTTTCGGCCCGGTATCGCCCTTGGGGCCGGTGACGCCTTGCGGACCGGTGTCGCCCTTGGGTCCGGTCTCGCCTTGCGGACCGGTGTCACCCTTCGGTCCAGTGATGCCTTCCGGACCGGTGTCGCCCTTGGGTCCGGTCTCGCCTTGCGGACCAGTCTCACCCTTCGGTCCAGTGATGCCCTGCGGACCGGTGTCGCCCTTGGGTCCGAGCGATCACGCTCTGGGGATGGTTCTTCGATGATCACGGTGCGGGCCTCGCTCCCTACGAACTGTTCGTCGACCTGGACTCGATCGCTCCGTTTCGGCGGCGGCGGCTGCACGCGCGGGCGGCCGATGCGCTGGAGGCGGTCTACGCGGCCGAGCGCGACCGAGTGGCCGAGGCTTTGTCGGCGCACTACTGGGCAGCGGGCGATTCGCGGCGTGCATTCGAGGCGGGAATGCGGGCATGGCGGATTGCGAGCAGCCGTTCGGAGTGGCGCAACGCGGTCCGCCTGATCGAGCGCGCGGAACAGGCGGCCAGGCATCTGGAGACTGCCGGCGAGCTGGGAGAGCACGAGCGTGTTGAGCTGTCGATCGCCGCCGGGGAGACGTTCCGCTCGGTGGGAAGGATTCGCGAGGCCGGCGCGGTGATCGGTCGGGCGGTCGCGGAGGCGCAGGCCGTGGACGACAACCGGGCGTTGCCGCGAGCGCTGTTCATCCGCGGCCTGACGGAGATGGCCTCGAGCGCATACGCGGATGCGCGCGCCTCACTGACGCAGGCGCTCGATCTCTTCCTCGAGGCCGAAGATCCGGATGCGGTGGCGCAGACCACCGTGCAGCTCGCCGCCGTGTGGGTGGCGGTCGGCAACTGCGAACGCGCGGCGGACCTGGTCGAGTCGATCCTCGCTTCCAGTACGGCGCCAGAGGTCGTCGCCCAGGCGCATGCCATTCTCGGCTGGGCGCGCGCCTTGCGCGGGCAGTGCAGCGAGGGAGCCGCGCTTCTGGAGCGTTCGCTGGAGTATCACGACCGCGCCGGCAACCTTCGCGAGCGCGCCGCCATTCTGCGGCGCCTGCACGGGCTGCATCTGTCCCGTGGCGACTATGAAAAGGCCATCGCCCTCGCCGTGCGGGCGCGCGATGATTCCGATACCGTCGGCGACAGCAACGGTGTGGCCAAAGCGAACATGG
>DATFUW010000335.1:0-4663 GCA_035260605.1 Thermoanaerobaculia bacterium
GGACACAACGGATATTCGCTCCGCCTGCGCGGGCTGGAGAAGGGGATCAACGACCTGGCGTGGGACCGCTCGATCGTCATGCACGGCGCGCAATACGTCAGCCGCGAGGCGATCCGCGCGCTCGGCCGGCTCGGCCGGAGCTGGGGCTGCCCCGCGGTGTCGATGTCGGTTGCGCACAAGATCATCGATACAATCCGCGGCGGCAGTCCGGTGTTTGCCTACTACCCGGCGAAGCGCTGGCTGTCGGCCTCGGCATTCCTCCACTGAGCGCAGGGTGTAGAGTCGCGGCGTGCTGCTCGCCGTCTCCGCATTGATCCTCGCCGGGCAGGCGGTCCGATTCGACACACGGATGCGCCCGCAGTTCACGGCGGTGCAGATCGGGCGGACGAGCGAGGCCACGCGCGACGGACTGGCGAAGTTCGCGGCGACCGAATTCGGCCGCCGCATCATCGAGTCGTTCGCCGGCGCCGAGTACCGCATCACCGTCGAGGAAGAGCCGGTGGAGGACGGGATCGGACTGGCGCCCGAGCCGGGGATCGCCACGCTGGTGTCGGCACACGACCACGCACGCCGCAAGAGCTACCAGCTCATCCTCGATCCGTTCGTCTTCCCGGAGATGCCGAAGGGGATGCACCCGCTCGCGGAGATGCCCGCCTCACCGGCCGACGTCATGGCGCTCGCCTGGGCGGGGGAAATGCTGCACATCTGGTTCTACGCGCAGGGCATCAGCCTTCCGCACCATCCGCGTCTCGATTTTCAGGACGACTGGAGCACGATCGCCGCGGAGCTCGGGATGCCGGCGGTGCGTCACGATGACGGCGAGCCGCCGTTCCGCCGCGCCTGGTTCCGAGGCCGGAGGCCGTGAAGCTCGGTGAGGCGGAGGAGGAGCGGTGAAGTGCGCGTGGGTCCCCTTTCTCTTTCTCTGCGCCTGCGCCACCGGCGGCCCGCACGCGCCGGCGATCGGTGAGCTGCTGGCCCGCCCGCGGGTCCTGCCGGTGCAGTGCGCTCCCGGCGAGCGGACCGCCGCCGGCGCGTTGCTCTATGTTCCGCCGCGCGTGGCGCCGAAGGCGCCGCTGCTACTCCTGCTACATGGTGCCGGGAGCGAGCCGTCGCGGATTCTCGGCCGGCTCCGCCCGCTGGCCGACGAGCACGGGATCATCGTCGTCGCCCCGAAGTCCGCCGGCCTCACCTGGGACGGCATCCTCGGCACTCCCGGCCCCGACGTGCGCTCGATCGACGCGTCGCTCGCAGCGGTCTTCGAGCAGTGCAGCATCGACCGCAGGCACGTCGGCGTCGGCGGGTTTTCCGACGGCGCCTCGTACGCGCTGACCGTTGGCATCGCCAACGGCGATCTGTTCACGCACGTGCTGGCGTTCTCGGCGTGCATCATCGCCCCGCAGATCGTCCCGCGCGGATCGCCGCGCTTCTTCCTCTCGCACGGACGCCAGGACCGGATCATGCCGATCGACGACTGCGGCAGCCGCATCGCGCAGCAACTGCGCCAGGCCAACGATCGCGTGCTGTTCGAGGAGTTCTCCGGCGGACACGAACTCCCGGAGAAGATCGCCCGGCAGGCCTTCGACTGGTTCGCGCGCTGACCGCGGCCGGTCAGAACCGCTGCAGCCACTCCATCACGTCGCGCACCATCGCCCCGAACTCCGGAGCCACGAAGAGGCGTGCCTGGTACTGCGTCGGATCGTACGGCGTCTCCGCGATCCGGGCCACGTCCCACGGCTCGAGCCGTTCCTCGAGCTCGAACCGTCCCAGCTCGCCGAATGACGACAGCAATCCGGCGCCGCAGACCTTCAGCTCTCCCTCCTCGCGCACGACCCCGAATTCGAGCGTGTACCAGTAGAGCCGTCCGATGCGCTCCACCTGTTCGGTTGAGGCGTTCGCGGCCGCGCGCCCGAAGGCCCGGTTGAGCGCCACGAAGTCCGGCTGCGCGAACGTCGCCGCGTGCCCGATCAGCTCGTGCACCACGTCCGGCTCCGGCGTGTAGAGCGGAACGCTGTGATGGCGCATGTACTGCGTGGAGAGGAACACGCCCTCGCCGAGCCGTTCGAGGAACGCGCCGGCCGTCACCAGCCCCGCCACCGGAAGCATGCGGAACTCATGGATCGGTTCGATCACCGCGTTGACTTCTCGCAGTTGGGGGATCGTCTCCCGCGAGAGCCGGACGCGCCCAGCGGCCTGGAGATACTCGCGGCACGCATAGCGGGCGTGGAGAGGATCGAGATGGCGCCACACCTCGCGCCACACCGCCTGCTCCGCCTCGGTGTAGGCGACGTCGGGCGGCGGCTCGTCCGGCCGGTGCTCCAGGGCCAGCCGCGCGATCTCGTTCCGCCGCCGCCGGTACTCCGGATCGTGAAAGCCGGGGTGGTCGGCGTCGAGATGCACGAGATGCGGCGTCGCCGGCGCTGCCGTTCGGTCCATGTGTGAGGCGAAACGCCCGCGGCGCTTCGTCCTCTTCTCCGCGCCGGCAAACTTCCGGAAAACGATGACTCAGTGCGCGAACAGCAGCCGGTCGCGCTCCTTCTGCGTGCCGCTCTCGTACGACTGGGCGAACCACGCCGCCTTGCCGCTGATCGACGGAGGCTGGAACAGGACGAGCGGATCCTTCTTCGGCTGCTGCTTCGCGTCCTGCATCCGCGAGCGGAAGTGCAGGTGATCGAAGATGCGGAGCGCCTCGATGGCGTACGCCGTGGCCACGCGCGGGTCCTCGATCATGACCAGGTTGTCGCCGTTTCCCTTCTCGCCCGCGGGCGATAGATTCGAGGAACCGGTGAAGACCTTCGCCGTCGGAAGATTGAAATCGGTGACCACGAACTTGTGGTGCTCGTGGATGCCGCTGCCGCCGGACCATTCGCTCTTGAACGGCTCAGGCGCGTTGGCCGCGAGGTAGGCGAAGTCGACGATGCCGATGGAGCCGTCGGGCTTGCGCACCACCAGGCTGTTGCTCTTGTCGGAGATCCCGTAGCTGAATACGTTCTTCTTCATCAGCCGGTCGATCGCCTCGCGCGTCGCTCCGGACTTCGTCTGGTAGAGGAAGGCGATGGAGAAGAGCACCGACGAGGTCGCCTGGTCGATCGCCCCGCCGAGGGGATTGAGAGAGAGGTCGGGCTGGGAGTGGGGAGAGAAACAGAAATGCAGCGGCGGCTTTCCGTCGACCTGCACGAGGTGCCACTGCGTGGCGATGGGATCGGCGGTGAATTTCGCCGGATCGTGAAAAGCCAGCTCGAAGGCCGAGGCGAACAGCGCCGCGGCCTCCGCGGCGTAGCAGACCAGCACGTTGTTCGCCTGGATGTAGATCCCGCGGAAGCTGAAGTTCGTCGAGCCGAACAGCACCTGAAACGGCGTTCCGTTCCGTTTGGCGATGAACACCTTGTTGTGCTGGAGGCTCCTGAAATGCATGCGCCGCACGTTCGCCTTGCCGGCCGAGGCGCGGAAGCGCTTGGCGGCCTGCGACTCGGCGCTGCTGCTGCCGGCGTGACTTCCGGAGTCGTCGACGATGGCCCGCAGGCGCGGCCCGAGCTTCGTCAGCCGGTCGACGATGTCGGGCTCGTTCAGGTCGTAGGCGAAGCAGTCGATGGAGATCGACGGGTCGGCGACCGCCGCGTCGAGGAAACCGAAGATCAGATCCCAGGCCTCGAATCCCAGCCATGGGTAGACGTCGCCGGCGAGCTTGTGAAACTTCAGGCCGCCCGAGGCTTTCGCCGGAATCACGGCGGGATTGTTGCCGTAGCGGTCGGCGTACGCCTGCGACGAGGCAAAGTTGCGCGTGAAGCCGACGTCGAGGAACCCGCTGTAGGTGACCGGATCGAGGGCGATGTCGAGCTGCACCGCGTCGCCGTCCGTCAGCGTGCCGTTTTTGGCCATGTGTTTCTTGGTGACGCGGTAGACGTATTTCCCGGGCGCGGCGTCGGGCGGGAAGTCGATCCAGCGGAACTTCTGGAACGGCGCCTCGGTCGACGGGAAGTTGCGATATCCGTTCACCGCCTCGGCCGCCGAAGTGGGATAGGAGAAGTTCAGCCGGTTGCGCAGGGCGAAGAAACCGGCGCTGCCGGGATTGCGGACCTCGATGCTGAATCCGACGAAGTCGTCTTCGGGTTGATCGACGTCCATTCCGGCGAGGCACATCCGCTCGCCCCGCCAGAGTTTCACGGTGAGGCTCTTCTTCGTGGCCGTGCTGGTGAAGTCACTCATCATTTACGGAGTGACGGAGAGGCGTGGGCCTCGACCCGCAATTGTGGAACATGGCGCCGCGATGGCCCACCGAAGTCACGGTCTCCGAGCAGACGGAAGGCACCTCAGCGGCCCTCGATCAGATCGGAAGACCTTGTCGCGGTCGAGGAGATCGACGCCGGGACGCTCCGTCGCTTTCCAGCCTCGGAGCGCGAGCGTGATTCGCCTGCGTGGCGGCTGTGTAAGCGCCTGCCGGAGGACTTCGTTCGCCACATCCTGCAGCGTCCGCCCCTCGCGTGCCGCGCACTCCTTCATGGCCCGCAGCAGATCGTCATCGATGGCCACCGTCGTCCTTCATCATGCATCAAAATTTGGGATCGGCGCAGCAGGATGTCGAACCCGCCCCGGCATCGCGGGCGCACTTGTCGCAGAAGCGTCGGAGGATCTTCCGGGAACGTTCACCGAAACGCGCACCCGGCGT
>DATFUW010000336.1:0-9329 GCA_035260605.1 Thermoanaerobaculia bacterium
GCACTACATCGCACGCGACTCGCTGGCCCGCTCACTGGCGAAGCGCGAGCCGCTGCGGAATACCGACGATCGGACGCCGATCGAATTCGGATTTGCGCGCGGGGTCGGCGCGCCGCAGCGCTTCGACATGAACGAGCTGACGGCCATCGCCCGGGCGCGCGGCGAGGACCGCCCGCGCGACCTCCGCGGCGCCTTCGACTGGAGCGCCTGGGCGTCGAATCGCGCGTCGATTCCCTACGTCGAGGCGGGAGTGGAGAACCCGACGCGCGAAGATCTGGCGCGCCATCGCGCCGCCGTGGCCTACGACGACGGCAACCTCGCGCTGGCGGTCGCCGAATGGCGCGCGCACACGTGGCCGCCGGTGAACAGCGCGGAACTGACCATGCTCGCCGAATCGCTGGCCGACTCGGGGAGCGAAACGGCGGCCATGGCCTACGCGCAACAATTGCGGGGCTGGGAGTCGACCGACGCCGACGCGGTGCTCGCGCGCCTGCGCTTCAAGCAGAATCGTCTCGACGAAGCGTCGGCGCTGCTGGAACGCGTCTTCCTCGAGTGCCGCACCGATCCGTGGCCGACGGTCAATCTGATCGGCCGATCCCTCGATCTGGCGCTGCAGCTCTCGCGCACGCACGCCTACGCCGGCCCGATGGCCCGCGCGCTCGCGCAGCCGTTCGCGGCCGGGCAGTGGGAAGACACGCGCAAGTTCTATCGGGCGATGATCTCCAGCGAGATGGAGGGCTGCGGACCGCATACCGTCGCCGCGCTGCGCGCCCTGGAGCCGTCGCCGCCATGGCGCGAGGACCTGTTGCGCCTCCGCGCGCACTGCTACCAGAGCTCGATGATGAGCGCGCTCGCTGCCCGTGCGCAGCGCGAGCTCGATTCGTTCACGCGCGCCGAGCCGCTCCCGCTGCTGAAGTAGCCCCTCGCCGGCCGCGTTCGATCGCGCGTTTGATCGTTTTCAGGTCCGCGACGAAGCGCGCCATCTCCTCGTGCCGCTGCGCGTCGGTCGGCGCGCGGAGGATCGACGACGGGTGGACGGTGGCCGTGACCAGCGGGGCAAGCGGCGAATCGACGAACGTCGCCCGCTGCGTGCTGACCCGGAACTTCGGGCCGATCACTGCCTGCGCGGCTGTCGATCCGAGGCAGACGATGGCCCGCGGCTTGACGACGTCGATCTCCGCCTGCAGCCATGGGCGGCAGGCGCGAATTTCCGCGGCGTTCGGTTTCTTGTGAATGCGGCGCTTGCCCCGCGGCTCCCACTTGAAGTGCTTGACGACGTTCGTCACGTAGACGTTCGAGCGGTCGATCCCCGCCTCGTCGAGCGCACGGTCGAGCAGCCCGCCGGCCGGTCCGACGAACGGCCGTCCGTCGAGATCCTCCGAATTGCCAGGCTGCTCGCCGATGAACATCACCGTCGAGGTTCGCTTCCCCTCGCCGAACACGGTCTGCGTGGCGCGCTTCCACAGGTCGCAGGCCCGGCACTCCTTCGCCGCTTCCTGCAGCTTCCTGACGGTTGGGTGGGGAGGGATGAGATCGGCGGCGGTCATCAAGCAATTCCAGCGCCGGGACGATGCAGCGCCACGGTGGAGCCGACCCAGGTGAATTGCTTGTTGAAGTCGACGCCGAGCATCTTCCCGCGCGACAGGCGTACGAGATTCTGCGCCAGGATGGGGCGCGGCTCGTCGTCCGGTCGGAGGAACATCATCCGGATCTCCACTTTCACGCCGCCGTCGGGGGCGGCGAGCGCCGGTACGTATTCGATCTTCTCCTGAATGCACCACTCGTGGCGCTCGGCCTCCGGGATGCGCTCGATGTCGGCCGGCGTCGGATCGACGTTCACCCCTCCGCCGGCAAAGGAGAAGAGCGGCTTGAGCACGGAACGGCGGAGATCGGCGCCGCGGAAGTCGGAGGCGAACACCGTCTTCGGCACCGCGGGATGATCGAGGAACGGCAGCGAGTACTTCGACCAGGTCCAGTACCAGTTCGGATGCGGGACCCAGCGGAGGTCGAGGGCTTCGGTGTAGTCGAATGGGAGAGCGATTTGTTTGCGGATCAGCTCGTCGAATACAACACGATTATAGATACGCTTAATCTGTACTGTTTTATAATACAGCCGGTTCCCGCGGCGAACGAGATCGCGCGGATCGACGGACTCGATGCCAAGCAGCAGTTTCGTGGCGGCGAAGTCGGGCCAGGTCTTCTGGCCGGGCGGATCGAGGTCCATGAGCACGACCTGGCGCGGATCGCAGCCGCCGGCGATCGTGCGGCGGGCGAGATCGAGAAAGGACTCGCGGTCGAGGCCCGAGAACCAGCAGGACCACGGTCCGGCGAGCGCGTCGAGCCGTTCCAGCGCGGCGTTCCAGGCGTCGCGCTGCACGACCTGCATGGCGGTGAGCGACGGGAAGCCCTGCAGCTCGATCAGTTTCGGTTCGAGCGTGCCGTCCTGCTCGACGACGGCGAAGTCGAGCTGCGCCAGATTGGGGAGCGCATCCATTTCGGGCGTGTTCCATCGGGCGGGAATGGCGCGTTTCATCCGTTCGATGCGCTGCGGATCAGAGAGCTGCGCCATGATCTCCTCGGCGGCGCGCACTGTACGCCGGAGAAAGTCGTCCGGCAAAAACAGCGGCGTTTCGGCAAGACGGAACTCGAAGGAACATCCGAGCCGGTCGGATAAGTCGCGGCGATACTCCTCGTAGATCCGCGGCGTGAACTGGGCGTTGAACAGCGAGCGGTTGCGCGGATCCATGACGGGAGTGCCGGCCGTCAAGCAGCGCCGCATGCGGCCCGGAGGTGATGGCGCAGCGGCCCGAGGAACGTGTATTCGGAGGTCACGCGGCTCTGGCGCTCGTTTTCGCCCTGCAGCAGCTCGGCCAGCGTCGCCTCCCGCTCGCGCACCCACGCGTCCGGCACCTCACCGCGCGCATGCTTCTCCTCGAGGACCGACTGCGCGTGTTCGCGGTCGATCACTTCGGGATGATGGTTCATACCGAAGATCCGCGGCATCCCCGCGGCGTCGCGCGCAAGCTCGACCATGGTCAGCGCGCGGCTCCCTTCGCACTCGAACGCCAGCGCTCCCGCGGACTTCTCCAGCACGAGATCGAACAGGCGGTTATCGATGGCCCGGTAGTGGCGGCCGTCCGGCAACTCGCCGGCGAAGCGCGAAAACCACGGATGGGCCTCCGCGGCGTCGGAGAGAACGTTGGTCGTGAGCCCCGAGCTCTTCACCGCCCGGAGTTCCGCCCTGGCGACGCCCGACCAGCGGCAGAGCACGCCGAAGGAGTGGCAGATGGCGATCAGCGCCGCGCTCGGATCGCGCTCGATGGAATCGAAGAGCCGGAAGAGTGGCGCCTCCCAGCCGATGTCGTCGCGGACGCCCTGGCTTTCGGGCGCGCGGCCGTCGTTGTGCCTCGGGTCGATGTGCCCCGGACCGCCGGTGGCGATGAAGAGCGCGCCGCTCCGCGGCAGGACCTTCCCGCGGCGCACGTCGTAGGAGACCGCGCGGACCTTCCGGTGTGCGGCGAGCAGCAGGTCGCGCAGTTCCTCTGCCGCGTCGAGGACGGCGTGCATGACCGAGTCGTGGCCGAGGTTGGGCCAGGAATGGTTCATGTCGAGAACGGCCACGTCGATCCGGTCGCGCCGCGGCGCGGGGGTGGAGCCGTCGGCGCGCACGGACTCGAAGAAATCGTAATGCTGGCGAAGGTCACGCCGTCTCATGCGATGCCGTACTCCGTCTCGGCAATGATGTAGTCGACGACGGCGCGAAGGTCCTTCGTTTCCTCCCACACCTGAAGCTGGCGGTCGGCGCCGCAGCGGTGGCGGAGGATCTCGCGCGCGTACTCGACGTCCTTGCGCGATCCGAGCTCGTCGACCACATCGTCGACGAATCCGAGCAGCTCGGCGAGGAGCTCGGGGAACGGCACTTCCTCCCGTTTGCTGAAGTCGATCAGGCGGCTGTCGGTGCCGAACCGCGCCGCCCGCTGTTTGTTCTCGTTGAGCAGCGCCTGCCGGTAGTTGCGCCAGGTGAGATTACTGTTGTGCAATTTCCACAGCTTCACGGTGACGGCCTGAAAGAGCGCGGCGAAGCAGATCGTCTCGTCCACGCGCATCGGCACGTCGCAGATCCGGTACTCCAGCGTGGGGAAGAAGGCGTGCGGACGGACGTCCCACCAGATCTTCTTCCCGTTGTCGATGCAGTGCGTGCGGACCAGCGTCTGCACGTACTCGTCGTAGTCGCTCCAGGAGCGGAAGAACTCAGGCAGCCCGGTGCGGGGAAAGCGGTCGAAGACTTTGGCCCGGTAACTCTTCCATCCGGTGTTGCGCCCGCACCAGAAGGGCGAGTTGACCGAGAGGGCGAAAATGTGGGGAAGGAAGTAGCGCGCCGCGTTCATGATGTCGATGCGCGTGTCGTTGTCCTCGACCGCCACGTGCACGTGCAGGCCGAAGATCAGGTTGGCGCGGGCGATCATCTGCAGGTCGTAGACGATCTGGTCGTAGCGCGGCGCCTCGGTGATGGGCACGTTCGCCCAGTGAGAGATGGGATGCGTTCCTGCGGCGGCAATGCGCAGGCCGTTCTCGCGGGTCAGGCGAATGATCTCGCCGCGCAGGCGTATCACCTCCCGCCGCGCCTCCCCAACGTCGCGGCAGATCGGCGTGCCGACCTCGATCACGGCGTCGTGCATCTCCCGCTTGATCTCGTCCTTGAGCCGCTTCTCCCCTTCGGCGAAGAGCTCCTGGATGTGCGAGCGCAGCTCGCGCGTGTCCGGGTCGACGACCTGGAACTCCTCTTCGATTCCTAACGTGAAGGTGGGTTCGGGCATGGGATCACACGCGGTGCATCGACTCCGGCCACGTCCCGGTCAGTTCGAACCGCGGCTCCTCGGCCGCCATCTCGATCAGCACGTCGGCCATGTTCGTCACGATCCAGTCGAAGTTCGCCTTGCCGACGGAGTGCACGTCGGCGTCCGGCGCGCAGTTCATGAAGTCGATGGCGTACGGGATTCCGCCGCGGACGGCGAACTCCACGGTGTTGAGGTCGTAGCCCAGCGCCTCGCAGAGCGCGCGAGCATCGCGCCGCAGGCGACCCTCGAACGCCGGCTCGAGCGGCGGGGGGTCCTGCACGTATCGCTGATGGAACGGCTGCTTCGGGTCGTAGCGCATCAGGTGCACCCGCTTCCGGCCCGCGACGTAGCAGCGGAAGTAGGAGTCGAATTCGATCGCCTCCTGGGCCATCATCGCCAGCTCGCGCGTCTGGTCGTACGCGGCGAAGAATTCGTCGCGCGTGTCGCACTTGTACACGTCTTTCCAGCCGCCGCCATACGCTGGCTTGAGGAAGATCGGGAACTGCAGGTAGGTGAAGACCGCGTCCCAGTCGACCCAGCGCATGTTGCGGAACGACTGCGCTCCGGTGTTCGGCGGATACTGCTTGTGCGGCAGCAGGACCGTGCGCGGAACGGCCACGCCGGCGGCCTTGGCCACGAGGTTGTCGAAGAACTTGTCGTCCGCCGACCACCAGATCGGATTGTTCACCACCCGCACGCCGGAGGCCAGGGCGCACTTCAGCCACGTGCGATAGAACGGGACCTCGTGGCTGATGCGGTCGAGGATCACGTCGTACGGAAACGATCCGTCGTCGCGGACCGCCGAGATCTCCACCGGCATCGCTTCGGCGCGCCCGGCGCCTCGGCGGTTGATCTCCTCGATCAGCGCCCACGGGAACGTGTCCTCCATCCCGAAGAGGAGTCCGATCCGCTTGTCCGTCATCTGAAGGGTGGAGTATAGAGTCTGTCGCGTGTATCGCGAGTACGGCCGGTGGTGGAGCCCGTCGCTCGGCCGGGAGATGGAGTTTCTCTGGTTCGGCAAGTTCGGCCGGCCGGTGATGCTCTTCCCGACCTCGTCGTCGCGCTTCTACGAATGCGAGGACTTCGGCCTCGTCGGATCACTCGCCGGCAAGGTCGACTCCGGCGAGATCCAGCTCGTCTGTGTCGACTCGGTCGACGCCGAGAGCTGGTACAACCGGCACGCCGCCCCCGCGGTGCGCGCGGCGCGGCACGCGCAGTACGACGCCTATCTGCGCAACGAAATGGCGCCGTACGTCTTCAACCGCGCGCAACGCGGCGATCTGGCGGTCTACGGCGCGAGTTTCGGCGCCTATCACGCCGCGAATTTCGCCGCCCGCTATCCCGACGTGGTCAGCCGCGCAATCTGTTTCTCCGGCATCTACGACATTCACCAGTTCCTCGGCGGCTGGTGGGACGACACCTGCTACTTCCACTGCCCGACGGCCTTCATCCCCAACCTGGACGGCGAGTGGGTGGGGAAGCTGTCGCGCATCGGGTGGGTCATCGCCACCGGCGAGTACGACACGCTCGTGCAGAAGAACCGCGACTTCGCCGGGCTGCTGTCGTGGAAGGGGATCCCGAACCATCTCGAGATCTGGCGCGGCGTGTTCGGCCACGACTGGCCGTGGTGGCTCGAGAACCTGCCCCGGTTCGTGTAGGGCCGCCGTTTCCGGCGGCCCCACATCCGTTATCGCGTACGGGCGTGAGAAGCGAAGGCGCGGAAGGTCCTCGCCGGAACGCTCCCCGTCACCATGACGGAGTTGTCGTTGCGCGAGACGTTGAACTGACGGAGCACGCCGACGAGTTCCGGCTGTTTGTCCTGCGCGGCGAGGCGCATGGCGGCGAGCGCGCCGCGCACGGTGTCCTCGAGCAGTCCGAGCGTCTCCTGATCGTTCGACAGGCCGAAGGCGCCGAGCTTCAGTGCGTTTCCGGTGTCGGTGGCCCAGAGGGCGAGCGTGCTGACGGCACGCAGCGCACTGTTGATTGCCTGCCCGGAGGGGGTGCGTTCGGAGACGTGCGGATGGTCGGTGAGGCGCTGTGCGCGGGTGACGTCGACCAGCGCCCAGGCGGTGGCGCGCGGGTCGATCTTGACGGATTCGCGGCCCAGCCCGCTGGCGCT
The DNA here is from genome assembly GCA_035260605.1 of Thermoanaerobaculia bacterium. GTDB lineage: Bacteria > Acidobacteriota > Thermoanaerobaculia > Gp7-AA8 > Gp7-AA8 > Gp7-AA10. The sequence goes on from DATFUW010000336.1 coordinate 6,958, forward strand.
GAAGAACGAGGTTCCGCCGGCGGCGCGCGCATTCATCGCGGCGATCACTGCCGGCTCGCTGCCGACCAGCACCAGGTGCGAGTCGGGGAACGCAGCGGCGCCGTTGTGGTCCTCGTCGGCGTCTTTCGGGATCAGGTAGTACGACCCGTTTGGCGTCGTCTTTCGCACCGCGCCGCGGTCCACGAGCGCCTGGATCAGGCGGCCGGGCTCGAAGCGCCCGTCGGCGGCGATGATCACGTCGCCGTTGTGGCCGAGGTTGGATCGCAGCGTGGTGGCGACCATCAAGACGTCGATGTCGCGCGAGGGCTGCAGACCGGCCTGACGCAGGAAGTCCGCGGCGTCGCCGTTGGCGCTGACCTTGTCGGTCTGCTCGAACAGCATCGACGAGAGCGGGCTGGAACGCATGTCGGCCAGGCGGACGACGCCGACGGTGACAGCGTCGTTCGGGACGAGCGAGAGCGCGTCGGTTCCGGCGAATGCCGGAATGGCGAGCAGGATTGCGGCGCAACTCCACAGCAGTTTCTTCATGGTCAAAACTCCTTTCGCTGGAACAGCCAGGAAGCGAGAACGAGACAGGCGATGCCGAATGCGGCGGTCGTCAGGAACGGCGCCGGGCTGAGCGCCTGCGCGATCCGCTCCGGGACCTGGTTGCCCGACACGTACGCCACGACCGATTCCCCCAGTTCCGCCGTCTTGGGGAAGATCCAGTAGAGCGTCTGGATGATCCACGCCTGCCACGGTCTCGAGAGTGCCGCGGCGATCCGGTCGTGGCCGGCCAGCATGATGGCGAAGAAGAACAGGCCGTAGGTGGTCATGATCGACACGGCGGTCGACGAGGTCACCACCCCGATGACGAAGGCGAATGCCAGCAGCGTGGCGGCCACCAGCAGGATGATCAGTCCGGCGATGAGGAAGCGGGGATGCACCACGTGCGTCTTCCACATCACGATGAGCCAGATCGATCCGATCAGATAGACGATGTTGCTCCCGGCCAGCACCAGGCCGGCGACGTAGCGCGACAGCAGCAGCTTCACGCGCGAGACCGGACGCGAGAGATAGAGGTCGATCGTCCCCTTCTCCTGCATGCGCGGCACGAGGTGCGCGGTGGCGAAGATCGCCAGGAAGGTGCAGAGGAAATAGAGGATGGCGGAGAAGCCCGACTCGAACCCCAGCACCAGCTTCTCGATGCTCACGGTGCCCGAACCCGACATCTGCACGTCGCGGCCGAAGAGCTTCGCGCCGGCGAGCGCGCCGTCGACGATGTCCAGGTTCACCGCCGAGGCGAAAATGAGGATGAAAATTGTAGACAATAAAAAGTACGCAATGAGCGTCCACCGCGCCGCGGCCTCGCGCATCACGTCTTCGATGTTGGCCAGAAGCACTTTCATGTCTTCACCAGGTCGACGAACACGTCCTCCAGCGTCGAGCGCAGCGGAGCGATCTCGGAGACGAGACAGCCGCCCGCGCGAAGCTGGTCGATCAATGCGTTGAGGTGCTGCACGTCGTGCACGGACAGCTCGATGTGCCCGTTGACCCGCTCCGCCCCGGCGCCGCTCTCGCGGAACTTCGCCAAGAGCGCGTCGTCCACCGGCGAGGCGGCGATCAGCTTGTATTTCTCCGAGCGCCGCGTCAGCGCTTCGACCGTCCCCTCCGTCACGACCTTGCCGGCGCGCAGCATGGCCACGCGGTCGCACGTCGTCTCGATCTCCGACAGCAGGTGCGAGTTCACCAGGATTGCCGTGCCGTTCCTGGCCTCCTCGCGCAGCAGGTCACGGATCTCGCGCCGCCCGACCGGGTCGACGCCGTCGGTCGGCTCGTCGAGCAGCAGCACGTTCGGCGAATGGATCAGCGCCGCGGCCAGTCCCAGGCGCTGGGTCATCCCCTTCGAGAACTTCTTCACCCGCACGTCGATCCACTGCGCGATCCGCAGCTTCTCCAGCAGCTCCACGCTGCGCCGGCGGATCGTCTCGGAGTCCATGCCCGACATCCGGCCGAAGATCGAAAGCGTCTGCCGCGCGGTGAGGTATCCCGGGATCTTGTGCCCTTCCGGCAGGTAGCCGACGCGCCGCCGGCTCTCCGGATCGAAGACCGGAAGGCCGCTGATCATAGCGGCCCCTTCCGTGGGAGCCGTCAGGCCGAGGATGATCTTCACCGCGGTCGTCTTCCCGGCGCCGTTCGGGCCGAGGAGGCCGAAGAACTCGCCGGGAGCGATGGTCAGATCGATCCCGTCGAGCGCGGTGATCCGCCCGTACCGCTTCCTCAGACCGCGGACTTCGATCGCGGGAGCCGTCATGGCTCTAGTCTACGTGTGACCGCCTCCGGAGTTGCGTTTCCGGGCAAGGAATCGCCGGAATCGACTTTCCGGTTCTATC
>DATFUW010000337.1:0-5820 GCA_035260605.1 Thermoanaerobaculia bacterium
CGAGCCTCATTCCGAACTGGCGACGTTCGGCGAAGAGCTCCGCCGCGAGCGCGAGATCCGCGGGATCTCGCTCAAGGAGATCTCCGACGCCACGAAGATCAGCAAGCGCTTTCTCGAGGCCATCGAGCGAAACGACCACCGCACGCTGCCGGCACCGGTCTTTACGCGGGGCTTCGTCCGCGAGTACGCGCGCTACCTCGGCTTGAACACCGAAGAGATCGTCAACCGCTACAACTTCGCCGCCGCGGGCGACGACCGCATCGAGCAGTCGCAGCACCTCGAACGGCTCGCGCAGCGCGACGCTCCCCCGCCGCCGAAACGCGGCATTCCGCCGTGGTACGCGCGCATCGACCGTAACATCTACGTGCTGCTGCTGATCGTGATGGCCCTCGGGGGTGCGACGTACTTCGCGATCCAGCACAAGCGCCCGGCCGCGGAGGCGGCCAGGATCGAGACCGCGATCGCGCCGCGCCCCGTCCGGCGCACGCCGGCCGCCCTCGCCAATCCGGTCCCGCCGGCGCCGGCCGTCGAGCCGATGCACCTGGCGATCGATCTCGCCGCCGACTCCTGGGTGGTCCTCGATGCCGACGGGAAGGAAGTGCTCAACGAGCGCCTGCGCCGCGGCGATCACCGCTTCGTCCAGGCGAACGATTCGTTTCACTTTCAGACCATTGGGAATGCAGGTGGGGTGACGCTCACGTTGAACGGCGTGACGCTTCCCTCGCTCGGAGCGGACGGTCAGGTGATCAAGGACAAGATCGTCGACCGTTCGTCGCTGAAGACCCCATGACCAGCACCACGCCTCAGGAACACCTCACCGCCGCGGTGGTGATCGAACGTATCGCCTCGGGCGAATACGCGCCGGAGGTGGTGGCCACCATCGCCCGCGGGTTTCTTCCACTCCCGCAGGAGGACCTGATTGCGGTGCTGGCGTACCTGGCGGTCTCGTCCGACGGGGAGCTCGCCGAAACCGCGAGCATGTCGCTCAAGGAGATCCCCGCGGCGAGCATGGCCGTGTTCGCCTCGAGCGAGCAGAGCATTTCCGATCATCTCGTCCTGCTGATGCAGGCCACCGAAGACCCGGCGATCCTCGAGCGGCTGATCCGCAACCGCGCGGTCCCGGATGAGGCGGTGATCGAGCTGGCCGGCCACGCCGATGCCGCCGTGCAGGAGATCGTCGTGATCAACCAGGCGCGCATCCTCCGCGCGCCGCAAATTCTCGACGCGCTGATGGGCAATCCGCGGCTGTCGCCGGAGGCGCGGCGGCGGGCGCTGGAGACCCGCGAGGAGTTCTTCGACAAGAAGGCGCGGCTGGAGAAGCTCGCGGAGGACGAGGTCGCCGATTTCCTTCCGAACGACGACATCGCCGATCTGCTGGAGAAGGCCGCGCAGGAAGATCAGGCCTACGCCGCGGCCGGCACGCCGCCGCCGCAGACGCTCGCCGCGACGGAGGCCATCGTGGAAGCCGACAAGCGGCCGATCTTCGCCAGGATCCTGCTCATGAGCGTCGCGCAGAAGGTGCAACTGGCGTTCAAGGGGGGGCGGACGGAGCGGCTGATCCTGGTGCGCGAGCACAATAAACTCGTCTGCAGCGCCGTGATGCGCAACCCGCGGATGACCGAGAGCGAGGCGGAATCCATCGCCGGAATGCGCAACGTCGATGACGAGGTGCTCCGGCTGATCGCCACCCGGCGTGAGTGGATGTCGAAATACAATATCGTCATCAGTCTGGCGCGCAATTCGAAGACGCCGATAGGGGTTGTCCTGCCCTTGATCAATCGATTAACCTTACGAGATTTGAAATCTTTGAAGGATGACAAGGGCGTTGCCGAGACGGTCCGGTCAACGGCCAGGAAGCTCCATCAGCAGCGCAGCAAGAAATCCTGATGAAGGTCAATTACTACGAGGTGCTCGGCGTCGAGCGGTCCGCTTCCGAAGGGGAGATCCGTGAGCAGTTCCGCAAACTGGCCCGCGCCAACCATCCGGACCGCTACACCGGTGCGGACAAGGACGAGGCGGAGCGGAAGTTTCAGACGCTGACCGAGGCGGTGAACGTGCTGACCAACGCGGAGCGGCGCAAGCAACACGACGGGGAGCTGAGCGCGGGCGTGAGCCGCAACTCGGCCGATTTCGGACAGGTGGCCAAGGTGTATCTCTCCAAGGGCGTGAAGGCCTTCAGGGAGGGGGACATCAGCGGCGCGTACGACAACTTTGACATGGCGGTCAAACACAACCCCAACGACGCAAAGGCGTTCCACTATCTGGCGCTGGCGGCCTCGCGCATCCCGGCGTACACGCGGCAGGCGGTGCAGGCCATCGAGTCCGCGGTGCAGAAGGAGCCGGTCAACCCGACCTATCTGAAGGATGCGGGACTGATCTGCCGCCGCGCCGGACTGGTGGCCAAGGCGGAACGCTATCTCAATGAAGCGCTCAAATGGGATCCGACGAACGTCGAGCTGCAGCATGCGCTCGCCGATCTGCGGCAGGGGAAAGGAGCCACGGCCTCGAGAAAAGGCTGATGCGGATGCAGGTGAAGGCCTACGGACTCACCCACGTCGGGCGGCAGCGACAGCACAATGAGGACTCGTTCCTCGTGGCCGATGAGGCGAAGTTGTTTCTGGTCGCCGACGGCATGGGCGGCCACGCCGCCGGCGAGATTGCCTCGCGCATCGCCGTCGATTCCATCTCCGAGTTCATCCTGCACAGCAAGGAAGACGACGGCACCTGGCCGCACGCCTACGACGAGAACTATCGCCGCTCCACGAACCGCCTGATGGCCGCGGTGCGGATGGCCAACACGCGGGTGCTCGAGGCCATGCGCAAGGACGCGCGCCTCCGCGGGATGGGAACGACCGTGGTGGCCTGCCTGGCGGACGATTCGCTAATGTCGTTCGCCCACGTGGGAGATTCGCGCGCCTATCTGATCCGCGAGGGCCATCTATCGCGCATCACCAATGATCATTCCTGGGTCTTCGAGCAGGTCCAGGCCGGAATGCTCACCGAGGCCGAAGCGGAGAAACATCCGCTGCGCAACGTGATCACCCGCGCGCTCGGCGGCGCGCTTTCGGTCAGCCCGGACGCCACCGAGGTCGAGGCACAGGCGGGCGACGTCTACCTGCTCTGCTCGGACGGGCTCACCGGCATGGTTCCGGAAGACGAGATCCTGCGCGTCGTGACGGAAAACGACGACGACCTCTCGAAGGCCTGTCAGGTTCTGATCGACAAAGCGAACGAGCGCGGCGGGGTGGATAACATCACCGCCATTCTCGTGAAAACCGTCGCGTGACCAGTGGTCGCGTGTCAGGAGATATCGTGAAGATTCGGATCGATTATTGCGGCGTCTGAAACTATCTCCCCCGAGCCTCCAGTCTGGCGGCTGAGATCAAGAAACAGTTCGGCCTCGAAAGTCAGCTCGTGCGTGGCAGCGGCGGGATCTTCGACGTCACGGTCGACGAGCAGCGCCTCTTCTCGAAGCACGACGAAGGGCGCTTTCCGACCGAGAAGGAAATCGTCGAGAAACTGAAAGGAATGGCGGCCGGCGCATAGCGCCCCGCGCACCTCATGGCCATGGATCGTACGTTCATCGAGACGCTCGCGGAGAAGATCCCGCTCCACGCGAGCGCGAAACAGGTCTACGGCGATCCGGTCGAGCGCGACGGCACGACCATCATCCCCGTGGCGCGCGTCCAGTGGGGCTTCGGCGCGGGCGGGCTGGGGCGGGGGGTCGCGGAGCGGGGCGGGGGAGGGGGTGGCGTGCGCGCCAAACCGTCCGGGTACATCGAGCTGCGCAACGGCCAGTCGCGGTTCCGCCCGATCCTCGACCTCACTTCGGGAGCGGCCCTCGCCGCTGCCGCGGCCGCCGGCCTGCTCCTGGGAATGCTCATCGGCAGATCTCGCCGCTGAGCGCGGCGTGTACACTCTTCGCGTGCACCCGGAAATCCAGGAACTTCAGGTAAAACTGAAAGAAATCCTTTACGACTGCATGGCCGGCGTGAAGTCGACGAAGGCCGCGCTCTTTCTTTTCGATCAGCCGAGCAACCGGTTCGAGCTGGTCACCGAATACGGCTTCCGCGGAGCGATCCGCCTTTCGGCCGAGCGCAATGATCCGATCGTCGACCGCTGCGGGCGGGCCCGCACTCCGTTCTACGTCAACGGGCTGGCGGCCGAGCCGCGGTTCTCCGAGATCCTGTTCGAAGGGCAGAGCGACCGGATGCTCATCGCGCCGGTCTATCTTCGCGGGCAACTCGTCGGCTTCATCGACATGCGCGACAAGGCCGGGAAGCTGCCGTTCGAGAACGGCGATCTGCCGAACGCGCAACTCGTGGCCGACCGCGTCTCGGAGCTGTTCACCACGCGGAACGTCTTCGGCCAGCGTTTCATCACGCTCTCCGGGAATGAGCCGATGCAGAGCGTGCTGACGGGGATCTACAGCCCGGCGGCACAGCCGTCGCGTACGACGGCGGCCGACGCGGTGAGCGCCCGGCCGGCAACCGCAGAAATGCCGGCGGTGAAGGTTCCTCCTCCTCCGCCCGCGGCGGCGAGCTACGTGCCGCGCATCGCCAGCGTGGTGCTGGAGGCGCGCACCGCCGCGGAGCGTCTGCGCCTCGGCCCTTCGGCGGAGTCGCTGACCGAGAGCGAGATGGGGATCGTGCGCGACATCCTTCGCTCGGTGCTGCTGATTCCGGGAGCCGTCGTGGCGGCGTTCTCGGCGTTCGGTCAGCTCGGCGGCGTGCAGGAAATCGCTGCGCGGGCTCCGATGACGGACGAAGCGCTCGCGCTGCTGCAGTCGAAGCTCAACGCCTGGCTGGCCAAGCGCGGGGAAGGGGGAGGGACGCTCCGCAACCGCGTGCAGTTGCCGTTCGGAAGCGGCGGGGCGGCCATGGGCGCGGCCGACATCAGCAAGGTGTTCACCGCTCCGATCGTCGCGGCATCCATCCGCGGACTGTTTCTGAGCGCGGGCTTCTCGGCCGTTCCCGACCGCGGCACGCACGAACTGCTGGCGGCGTTTCATCAGCAGCTCCAACTGGCGATCGAGCAGTCCATCGGCAGGCGTCAGGCAGCGACCGATCGCGCGCGCATCGCGGAGAAGATCGTGGAGCCGGACTTCTCGCGATTTCCGGAGCTTCGGAACCATTCGAGCCGCGTGGCCGCGGCGACCGAGGCGTTCGCGCGCGCGCTCGGCCTCGGACCGGCGGACGTGGAGACTGCGCGCATCGCCGCGCTGGTGCACGACACCGGCATGCGCCTGCTGGAATATGAGCGCCTCTATCGGAAGCGCGACATCTCGCCCGACGACCTGCAGATCCTCAAGGAACACGCGAACGTCGGAGCGGCCATCATCGAGCCACTCCTCGGCCCGGAGATCGCGTTCGCGGTCCTCTGCCATCACGAGCGCTTCGACGGCCGCGGCTATCCCGGCCAGCTCGCCGGAGACCAGATCCCGCTGCTCTCCCGCCTCATCCAGATCTGCGACGTGTACGAGGCCATGACCTCGACGGACAACTATCAGGCTCCGCAGACGCACGAGGCGGCGATGGCGACCATCGCGCACGGCGCCGGATCGCAGTTCGATCCCGAACTCGCACGCCGCTTCGGGGAGATGATGCGCGCCGCGCCGCGCTGAGTGTCGTGCTCGCACGGAGCGGTGCAGACATGAACATCACCATCGAAGAGGCGAAGCGGATCGCCGAACTCGCACATCTCGACTTCGACGCGCCGTCGCTCGCGCGGATGGCCGCGGAGATGACCACGATCCTGCGGTACGTCGACCAGATCGCCGAGGTCGAGGGGAGCGAGACGGCCGCGGAGGGCGCCACGCCG
>DATFUW010000338.1:0-2054 GCA_035260605.1 Thermoanaerobaculia bacterium
CACGGGAGGATTCATCACCGGCTCCGAGGACGCATCGCGGATCGTCGTCGGTGCGCGCGGGCAGAAGCCGGTCTACCTCGGCGACGTGGCCAAGATCGTCGACGGCCCCGAAGAGCCTCGGGACTACGTCTTCTTCGGGCAGAAGGACCACGTCACCCCCGCGGTGACGCTGGCCATCGCCAAGCGGAAAGGGACGAACGCCACCGATCTGTCGAAAGCCATCCTGACCAAAGTGGACGGGTTGAAGGGCATCGCCATTCCGCCCGACGTCACCGTGACGGTGACGCGCGATGCCGGCGAGACAGCGGCCGAGAAATCGAACGAGCTGCTCTGGCACATGCTCCTGGCGGTCGTCTCCGTCGCCGTGCTCATCGGGCTGACGCTCGGTCTACGCGAGTCCGGCATCGTGGCCATCGCCATTCCGGTCACGCTGGCGCTGACGCTGGCGGTCTTCTACCTGTTCGGATACACGCTGAACCGCGTGACGCTGTTCGCGCTGATCTTCTCGATCGGCATCCTGGTCGACGACGCCATCGTCGTGGTGGAGAACATCGTTCGCCATTACCGGCTGCCGGAGAACCGCGGCCGGGAGATGCGCGACGTGGCAGTCGAGGCGGTGGCCGAAGTCGGCAATCCGACGATCCTGGCGACGTTCACCGTGATCGCGGCCATCCTGCCGATGGGATTCGTGCGCGGGCTGATGGGGCCGTACATGCTGCCGATCCCCGTCGGCGCGTCGGCGGCGATGCTTTTCTCGCTGCTGGTGGCCTTCATGGTCACGCCGTGGGCCGCGGCGCGATTGCTGCGGCGCGACTCAGGCTCGCATCACGCCGAGGAGCGGTGGTCGACACGGACGTATCGACGCGTGATGCACAAGATCGTCGGTGACGGCCGGTGGCGGCGCCGCTTTCTGATCACCGTCGCCGTGCTGCTCGTGGCGGCGATGTCGCTATTCGCCCTCAAAGTGGTGCGCGTGAAGATGCTCCCGTTCGACAACAAGAGCGAGATGCAGGTGGTGATCGACATGCCGGAAGGGACGACGCTGGAGCGCACCGCGGCGGTCGCACGGGAGATCGGAACGGCGATTTCCGCAATCCCCGAGGTCGCGAACTGGCAGATCTACGCCGGCACCGCCTCGCCGTACAACTTCAACGGGCTGGTGCGGCACTATTTCATGCGCCGCGGCCCGAACGTCGCCGATCTGCAGGTCAACCTCCTGCCGAAGGGCGATCGCAAGGCGCAGAGCCATGACGTGGCCAAGCGCATCCGCGCGCGGATCGCGCCGATCGCCGCGCATTGGGGAGCGCGCCTCAAGGTGGCCGAGGTGCCGCCCGGCCCTCCCGTGCTGCAGACGCTCGTGGCGGAGATCTACGGGCCGGACTACCGGCGCCAGATCGCCATCGCGCACGACGTCGAGTCGACCTTCGAGAAGACGGCGGGCGTCGTCGACGTCGACTCGTACGTCGAGGACGATCAGCCGGAGGTTCGCCTGGTGATCGATCGCGACAAGGCCGCATTGAGCGGCATTGCTCCGCAGCAGATCGACGCCACGCTGCGCGTCGCCCTCTCGGGTGCCGACGTTGGACTGCTGCACACGGCCAAGAGTGAGGAGGAAGTGCCGATCACGCTCGAAGTGCCGCGCGCCATGCGCTCCAGCATCGGCGATCTGCTGGGCATCCGCCTGACCGCCCCCGACGGACACCTCGTTCCGCTCGGATCGGTCGTGCACGTGGAGCGGGACGTGGCGCCGAAGAGCATCTATCACAAGAACCTGATGCCGGTGGTCTATGTGACCGGCGACGTGGCCGGCAGCGAAGAAAGCCCCGTCTACGCGATCCTGAAACTGAACCGCGCGCTCGACAAGATGGTCCTTCCCGAGGGCTACGCGCTCGACCGCTACGTGTCGCAGCAGCCCTCCACCACCGACCGCTACGCCATGAAGTGGGACGGCGAGTGGCACATCACGTACGAAGTCTTCCGCGATCTCGGCCTGGCTTTCGCCGCGGTGCTCGTGCTGATCTACGTGCTCGTCGTCGGCTGGTTCCAGTCGTTCA
>DATFUW010000339.1:0-2569 GCA_035260605.1 Thermoanaerobaculia bacterium
CTCGCGCTGGTGGCCGGCGGGATCCTCTGGGCGGCATCGCGTCCCCTTCCCGCCAGCGTGCCGGACCAGCCATAACTCATTCCCTCCTCAATTGACAACGGCCCCGTCCGGCAGTGAAAATAACTCCCCTCATCAGCAAGACCGATCCAAACTGACTGACCCATCGACGGCCGAAGGAGCCCGCATGCGGACCGCCCGAGTCTCGTCCTGTTTCGTCCTCTTTTCCCTGGTCGCGCTGCTGCCGGTTCCCGGAAGCGCGCAATTCGCGGAACGCAACGTCAACATGGTCGCGGGGACCGGATGGCCGGGCGGCGATCCGTTCCTGCGGCAGCAGAACGAGCCGAGCATCGCCGTCTCCACGCGCAACCCGCTACACCTGCTCGCCGGCGCGAACGACTACCGGAGCGTGGACATCCCCTTCAACGCCCCGCCGCGGCCGGACGACGAGGAGACCGGCGACGCGTGGCTCGGCATCTTCAAATCGACCGACGGCGGGAGCCGCTGGTGGAGCACGCTGCTCGACGGCTATCCACAGCAGGGCGGCAGCACCTCGCCGCTGCACGGCTACCAGGCCGGTGCCGATCCGGTCGTGCGGGCCGGCGATCATGGGATGTTCTACTACGCCGGCATCGTCCTGAACCGCGGCGACAATCCGCTCGGCGGCGTGTTCGTGGCGCGGTTCATCGACAACGACAACTCCGAGGTCGGCGATCCGATCGCCTACCTGGACACACAACTGATCGACAAGGGAACGTCGGGGCAGTTCATCGACAAACCGTGGATCGCAGTCGCACCGCAGGGAAACGGCGGGCAGTGCACGGTCGCCGGCCAGACCTTCCCCGCGCAGACGATCGACCTCGCGTACTCGGTCTTCGTCGGCAATGACAACAACATCCGGACGAAGATCATGTTCACCCGCTCGACCGATTGCGGCGCGACCTGGTCGACGCCGCAGAAGCTGAGCGAGAGCTACAGCATCAATCAGGGCGTCTCGGTGGCAATTGCACCGAACTCCGGCACGGTGTACGTCGCCTGGCGCCGGTTCCACGGCAGCAACGATCCCGACTCCATCGTTCTGGCGAAGTCGACCGACGGCGGGGCCTCGTTCGGGAAGGCAACGGTGGTCACGAACATCACCCCGTTCGAGCAGGGGACGGGCTCCGCATCGATCCGTACGAACGCCTACCCGGCGATCGCCGTCGATGACGCCGGCCGGCTGTACACGGCATGGTCGCAGCGGATCGTGAACGGTGATGGCCGTATCCTGCTGATCAGCTCGTCGGACGGCGGAAGCACTTGGACCGCGCCGCAGCAGGTCGATGCCTACGCCGGCCGCGGTCATCAGTTCATGCCGTCGATGCGTTTCGCAGCGGGCAAGCTGACGCTCGCCTGGTACGACCTGCGCGAGGACAGCACGATGGGGGTGCTGGCTCCGGTGACGTATTCGGAGAGCCGCGTGGCGGTCGGCAACCTCGCGCTCGGACAACCGCAGGTCGTCTTCTGGACCTATCTGGCCGACTTCTCGCCCGACGCGACGATCAAGCTCCTTCGCCGCCACACGCTCGACGTCCGCGTGGCGCAGGCCGATCCCGGCGCCGCGCCGTCGTTCAGCTCGGTGCGCGTCTCGCGATACCGCTTCGGCGAGTTTCCGGGCTCCTCGAGTCACACCATCCAGCAACTGCAGATCAACCCGCCGAACCTACCGCTGTTCGGCCAGGGGACGAAGCCGTTCCTCGGCGACTACATCGATCTCACCGCGTACCGCAACGGCGGCAACGCGCGCGTGCGCCACGTCGTCTGGACCGACAACCGCGACGTCCGCCCGCCCGTCGGAACTCCGCCCGACTGGACAAAATACACACCGGTGCACTCCCCCGCCCTCGGCGCGACGAGCCGCTTCGATCCGACGCAGGCGCCACCGCCGTGCGATGTCCGCTTCAGCGGCTCGCGCAACCAGAACGTCTACACCACGCGCGTCACCGACGGACTCTTCGCCGGATCGCCGGGGAACTCGAAGCCGCTGGGAACGATCCAGCGCGCGTTCGCCGTCTTCGTGCAGAACACCAGCGCCGCTCCCGCCTCGTATCGCCTGACGATCACGCCGGCACAGCAGTCGATCGCCTCGTTCCTGCAGTTCAGCGCGCTGGCAGAGGTCGATGTCGATGTTCCGCCGCACTCCACCGCCACGCGGACGGTCTTCGTCGCCGCGTCCACTCCGCCACATACGCGCATCGACATCGATGTGACCCAGATCGGCGGCAGCGGACTGACCACCGTCGTATCGCTCAATCCCGATCCCGCGACGCCGGACATCGGCAATCCGGATATCGGCAACCCCGACATCGGCAACGCAGAGGTGTTCAATCCCGACATCGGAAACCCGGATATCGGCAACCCCGACATCGGGAACCCGGACATCGGCAATCCCGACATCGGCAATCCGGACATCGGCAATCCCGACATCGGGAACACCGATCTTTCGAACGCCTCGGTGACCGACAATTCGTGGCCGGTGACGAACGAGGGAAACACGACCGGCGGCTACACGGTGAAGCTGCTGAAGAGCGGC
>DATFUW010000340.1:0-7811 GCA_035260605.1 Thermoanaerobaculia bacterium
CAGGGACACGTGATCGTCGATCAGGGACCGACGCGCCTGGCCGGCGACGAGGTGATGTACAACCTCGACAGCAAGACCGGAACGTTCTTCCACGCCGTGGGCAGCATGGAACCGACCATGTACTTCACCGGCGAGAAGCTGGAGAAACTCTCGGACGATACCTATCGCCTGACCAACGGCGTGCTGACCTCGTGCGACCTCGACTCGCCGCCGTGGTCGTTCTATGTCCGCCGCGCCGACGTCAAGGCCGATGACTATGCGCACATGCGCGACGTGGCGCTCCGCATCCACCGCCTTCCGGTGCTGTGGGCCCCGCGCCTGATCTGGCCGACGAAGTCCGACCGTTCGCAGGGATTCCTCATCCCCCGCCTCTTCTTCTGGCACGTGCCGACGACCACGAAGACCGTCACCAGCGAGCGGCTGGAGATGGGCTATTTCATCCCCTTCGGCGATTCGGTCGACGCCACGATCTATGCCGACCTCGACACCAAGAGCTACAACGGCCTGGGGATCGACTTCCGTTATCTCCCGACGCCGAACGTGAAGGTCGGCGAACTGAATGCCTACACCGTCCACGATCCCGAGACGCATCGCCAGCAGTGGAAGTACGCCTACAAACACTCGCAGGACAATCTTCCCGGCGGATTCCGCGGTGTGGTCGACGTGCAGGACTATTCCGACCTCGATTTCTTCCGCAAGTTCGACAAAGACTCGAACCTGTTGAACATCTCCCAGATCTACTCCTCGGCCTACCTGACGAAAAACACCCCGAAGTATTCGCTGAACATCCTCACCGATCGGCGCGACATCCTGCTGGGACACACCGATCCGAACGACCTCAACTCTCCCATCATCAAGGAGCGCTTCGAGGAATTGCCCGCCCTGCAGTTCCGCGTCTATCCGAACCGTATTGCCGGGACCCCGGTCTACTTCTCGCTCGAATCGTCGCTCTCGCACCTCCTGACGACCGGGGCGCTGCAGGGGTCGACCGACTACTACCGGGGAGATCTCTTTCCCACCGTGTCGCTGCAGGTCCCGACGCCGGCATGGTTCTCCGTCAAACCGCAGATCTCCGCACGCGAGACCTACTACACCTCGAGCCTCGACCCGGCGACGGGGAACACGTTCGGTCAGCAGACCACGATCGATCAGTCGCTGACCCGTTTCTACGCACAGGGGCAGGTGGAGATCGTCGGACCGTCGTTCTCGCGGATCTTCAACCAGCACATCGGAAGCTTCACCCGCTTCAAGCACGTGATCGAGCCGCGCGTCCGCTACGTCTACACCAGCAACGTCGTCAGCGAGCAGCAGCACGTGATCCGCTTCGACACCGTCGACACGCCGTTCCTGCCGGTCGTGCCGAACTCCGTCGAGTACTCGCTGACGCAGCGCATCCTCGGCAAGGAGAATGAGAACGGATCGGCTCGTGAGGTCCTCTCCTTCTCGCTCGTGCAATCGGTCGCGCTTTCGAAGCCGTTCACCGCGGCGACCGGTGGCAGCATTCCCGGCTCGACCACTCCGCCCGGCGAGCACAAGTTCACGCCCCTGGTGGCCAGCCTCCACGTGAATCCGTATCAGTCGCTCACGCTCGACGCCGGCGCGACCTTCGGCAATGTCTCGCACCAGCTCGACCAGACCAGCATCGCGGCGAATCTGCAGGGAAGCGGAAAGAATTCCGACAAGTACCTCAGCTTCAGCTGGTTTTCGTCGTTCACGCAGCCCGGACAGCCGGCGGGCTTCAATTCCAGCCAGATCCGGGTGAACACCGGGTCGTACATCGTTCGCGACAAGCTCCGGGCTGACGTCCAGCTCAACTTCGATGCCCACCTCGGACGCTTCCTGGAGCAGCGGTACCTCATCGGGGGAACGGCCTCGTGTTACGGCATCGCGGTCGAATACCGGCGGTACCTGGTTTATGATCCCTTCCCGAGACCGACGTCGAGCTACGGGTTGTCGGTCACGCTCAAGAATGTCGGGACGATCGGAACGCACTAGGAGTGCGCCCCTCCATCGCATGAGTCATAACGGGAAGATGAAAGGGCTGATCCTCTCCGGCGGCCGGGGGACGCGCATGCGCCCGCTGACGTACACGTCGGCCAAGCAGTTGATCCCGGTGGCCAACAAGCCGGTGCTGGTCTATGGGATCGAAGCAATCGTGGCCGCGGCGATCGAAGAGATCGCCATCATCGTCTCGCCGGAGACCGGTCCGGAGATCCGGGAGACGATCGGCGACGGCGCGCGCTATCACGCCAACATCCGCTACCTCGAGCAGGACGCGCCGCGCGGGCTGGCGCACGCGGTCCTCACGGCGGAAGCCTTCCTGCGCGACTCCCCGTTCGTGATGTATCTGGGCGACAACCTGCTGCAGCACGGCATCACTCCGCTCGTGCAGGAGTACCGCTCGCTCGACTGCAACAGCGAAATTCTGCTGACGCGGGTCCCGAACCCCTCGCAGTTCGGAGTGGCGGAGCTCTCCGCCGATGGGCGAGTGACGAAGCTGACGGAGAAACCGTCCGAGCCGCGCTCCGACCTCGCGCTGGTCGGCGTCTACATGTTCGATCAGAACATCTTCGACGCTGCGAAGGCGATCGCTCCGTCGAAACGCGGCGAGCTGGAGATCACCGACGCCATTCAGTGGCTGCTCGATCACGGCTTCGTCGTCCACCCGCACATCGTCAAGGGATGGTGGAAGGACACTGGGAAAATCGAGGACATGCTGGAGGCGAACCGGACGGTGCTCGACACGTTCGACCGCGATGTGCGCGGCCACGTCGCCGGCGCCAGCGCGATCGAGGGGAAGGTCATCGTGGAAGAGGGGGCGGAGATCGTCGACTCGGTGGTCCGTGGCCCGACGATCATCGGCGCGGGGGCGCGCATCGTCCATGCCTACGTCGGGCCGTACACGTCGATCGGCAACCGCTGCGCGGTGGAGCACTGCGAGATCGAGAACTCCATCGTCCTGGAGAACTCCACGATCGCGCACGTCGACGGAAGGATCGAGGCCAGCCTCATCGGCAAGAACGTGAAGATCGGCCGGACGCACCGCAAGCCGGCGGCGTATCGCTTCATGGTCGGTGACAACTGCGAGGTCGGGATCACGTAGTGAAACGCGTGCTGCTCGTCGCCGCGGCGGTCGCGCTCGCCGTCTCCTGCGGCGGGGCGGAACGCGAACGCGCGAAGGCCGCCGCGCTGCAGCACGGCCTCCAGGAGCTGCGCAAGGCCATCCACGATTACCGCGAGGACAAGGGACAGCCTCCACAGACGCTGCAGGATCTCGCCCGCACCAAGTACATCTTCGTCGTTCCGAAGGATCCCATGACCGGCAAGGCCGACTGGCGCGTGACGGTCGAGCAGCCGGTGCGCGCCGACGATTTTCAGAAGAGCGAAGGGACCCCTTCGAAGGGCGGCATCGTCGACGTCCACAGCAACGCTCCCGGCACCGACCCGAACGGCCGCGCGTGGTCGGAGTACTGATGCCGAATGTCTACACGTTCAAGGACTTCGAAGGCAGCAGTCACCGCATTCTGCTCGATCTCATCCGTCGTACCTGCGCTCCCGGCGGCCTGCTGCTGGACCTCGGCGCCGCCGGAGGCGAGCTCGGCGCGGCGCTCCGCGACCGTTTCGCGCGCTCCATCGGATTCGAGTTCGACGCCGACCGCATCGCCGACCTCCGCGGCCGCTTCGATCAGGCCGTCATCGCCGACCTGGAGACCATCCGCCGCTTCCCCTGCAACGCGCACACGGTGGTCCTGGCCGATATCCTCGAGCACCTGCGCGATCCCGCCGCCCTGCTCGCCGCCGTGCGGGCATCCCTGGCCCCCGAAGGGCACCTCTTCGTCTCCGTCCCCAACATCGCCAACGTCACGGTGCGCATCGGGCTTTGCTTCGGGATCTTCGAATACCGCGAGCGCGGGATCCTCGACGAGACGCACCTCCGCTTCTACACCCTGCGCTCGATCCGACGGCAGATCGAGGGGGCCGGGTTCCGCATCATCGCCGTCCGCGGCTCGTCGGTGCCGATCCGGCTCATCCTTCCCCACTGTCCCGAGTTTCTCCTCCGCTTCGGCGAGCGGATGCTCACGCTCGTCACGCGCGTCTGGCGCGGGCTCTTCGCCTACCAGATCATCCTCGTCGCCACACGTCGATGATCGAGAGTGCGATGCAGAGGGCCATGGCCGCACCCGACCACCCCCACCACCCGCGGCCGATCCGGCGCGAGAAGACGACCCGATGGTGGCCCGCCGGCACGGGAACGCCGGCGAAGATCATGTTGATGCGCAGCGGCGCTACCGCGCGGCCGTCGATCGACACGCGCAGCTCCGGCGTCAGCTTCTCGGACGAGGCGATGAATGCCGGCCCCGCCGCGCGTACGTCGAGCGTCTGCTCGGCGTCCTCGTAGCTCGTCAGACTGACCTGCGCGGCGGCCAGCGGAGCGGCGGGATTCACGCCGCCTCCAGCTCGGGATTCGTCATCCGGCGTGAGCGCCGCCTCGTGCAGAAAGTCGATGTCCCTCGACGCGAGAAACTGATCGGCGGTCATGGAAAGCAGGCGCGTCACTGAGTGGAACCGCGGGACCTCGGCGGGGTCGAGAAAGATGCGGCCGTCCGGAAGCTCGCGGTCGAAGATCACCGGGACCGTGACCCGCCCGTAGAAGAGCGGCGAGTCCGCCGGATCGGATACCGCTCCCTTCAGCATGTGCATCCGCACCCCGAACGACTGCACGCGCAGGGACAGCACCTCCCCCGCACCGGCCTGCACCGGCACGTACATCTTGTTCATCACGCGGATGTCCGCCGGGGTAAACGCGCGGGCGAAGACCACCGAAGGCCCGCGCTTCAGCGTCACGAGCACGTGCGGGTTCGTTCCGGATGTCGACTCGATGTCGCCGGAGATCTCGATGGCATGGAACGGCTGCGCGTCGATCACCACGTGCCGCTGCAGGACTTCCCCCGGACGGAGCAGCAGCGGCCCGAGCTCCTTCACCCCGGGCTTCGTGAACTTGAACGTCGTCCATTTGATGATGTCGATCTGCGGGTCCTCGATGAAGTAGCGGATTCCAAGCATCGGCACCAGCGGATCGGTGAAGTCGAATTTCAGGCTGTTGAAGTCGATCAGCGTGAACCGTCCGTTGAGCGAGCTCGCATCGATGCGCTGCAGCAGCCGCCGGTACGCCGCTCCGGAGAGGGAGTGGCTGCGCACGTCTTCCAGCCGGAACAGCTCCGCGCTGTTCGGCCAGAGGTAGAGGAAGAACGGCGCGATGCGGAATGGCTTCGGCTGATGCTGCAGGAAGGCGATCGTCGGCGTCACGGGAGGGACCGCCTCCGCGGGCGGGAGGTAGGGATAGAACCGCCCGGCGAACACGCCGAGGTCGGCGGCGGCCGCGACCACGAGCAGCGATGCGATCAGCAGCCGCCACCGGCGGGCGATCCAATGCGTCCCCGCGGCGGAGAGATACGCCGCCGGAATCGGAAGCAGGATCTGCAGCCGGGTCATCGGCGAGTATTTGAATCCGGCGAGACCGCCGATCGCGCGTTGCAGCGGCCCGAAGCCGAACATGCACGCCAGCAGCACTCCCGCGGCTGCGAACCAGAACCATCGCTCCCGCGCCCGGCGGTTCGGAAGGGCTAGCAATGCCAGAGGGATCACGAGCAGTCCGAGGTAGACCGTCGACTCCACGTAGTTGTTCATGGACCCGAGGGCCGGGTCGCCGTTCCAGTTGTGATCGGCTGGATTTCCGAGGGCGTCCGGGTGGACGAAGAGGATGCTGTCGCGGAGCGGAAACGCGATCTGCGCGGCGTTGCTGCGAGCCTCGAGATAGCCGGTGCGCCGCAGGATCTGCGCGAACGGGACGATCGACGGCGCGGCGATGACCAGCGCGAGCACGACTGCAGCGGACGTCCGGGTCACCGGCACGATCCGCAACCGCTGTCGGGTCGACAGCCAGACGAAGTATGCGGCGGCGATCCACGCGCCGTAGGCCATCGCCGCCGGAAAGCCGGCGAGCGCGTACGAAAGCGCGATGAGAACGAGCACCACGAAGGGGACGCGTTTGCCGCGCGCGGTCCGCGAGGCGATCCAGAGCAGCGCGGGATAGAGCGCCGCGGCGTTGGTCGTCTGCCACAGCCACCGCACCGCGATGGCGCCCGATGCGGCGAAGAGAATCGCGCCGACGGCCGCCGCCCCCTTCCCCAGCCGCTCCTCGCGCAGCCAGAGGTAGGTGAAGAAAAACGCGGCCTCGAGCTTGAGCAGGATGATCCCGGTGAATACCCAGGCGAGCGGCAGGATCAGCGCGGGGAAGAAGACGAACGGCGACAGCACGGCATCCGATGACGATCCGAACCCGGAAATGCCGGAGGCGATGAAGGGGTCCCAGTGAAACGCGTGCCAGTCGCCCTTCACCAGCGAGATCAGCGGAAAGTACGCAGTCGCCGGATCGTTCATCAACGAGTTCTGGACGTCGACGGAGCGCGTCGAAGCCCAGGGGTCGTAGTTGAAGAAGACGTCGTTGGGCGAGACCACGCGCGCCATGAAGAGCGTCGGGAAGAAGAACACGATGTGATAGACGAGCAGCGCGAGCAGCGCGACGCGGTGTTTGCGTAGGAAGCGCAATCATCCGGAGTGTACAACTCTGTGGTCTCCGTGCCCGCTGTGGTAAAAAGCCGTCACTGCGGATCAGAGAGTACAGACACGTGCCGAAGAAGCTCCTCGTCGCCGCCGAAGTCGACCGCACGCTGCAGGAACGGGCGGCAGGCGACCGGCGATTCGAGATCACCGTTCGGCCGGTGCGCACCGAGGAGGCGCTCGCCACGATCGTCGCCGACTGCCAGATCCTCGTCACCCGCTCGTTCAACCGCGTGACGCGGCGGGTGATCGAGCAGGCACCCCGGCTCGAGCTGATCGCGCAGGGGACCAGCGGAACTGACAACATCGACGCCGACGCTGCGCGCGAGCGCGGGATCACGGTGCTCAATCTCCCCGGCGTGAATGCCGACGCGGTCGCGGAGCTGGTGATCGGGTTCATGATCTCGCTGACACGGACCGTCCCGGCGTACACGCGCGCCATGAAGCAGGGCGCCTGGAACCGCGACGACTGCGCCACCCGCCACGAGCTGCGCTACCACCGTCTGGGCATCGTCGGGCTGGGCGAGGTGGGTCGCCGAGTGGCACGGCTGGCCGGAGTCTTCGGGATGTCCGTTCGCGCCGTCGATCCCTACCTTCCCGAAGCCGCATTTCAGGAGCGCGGAGCGGTGCGGGCCGCGTCCCTCGGCGAGCTCCTCTCGTCGACTGACATCGTCACCCTCCATGTCCCGCTGACCGCGGAAACGCGACGCATGATCGGCGCGGTGCAGATCGCCTCGATGCCGGGCGGCTCGATGCTCATCAACGCCGCGCGCGGCGAGGTGCTCGATCAGAAAGCGGCCCTGGAAGCACTCGCCGCGGACCACCTCGGCGGTCTGGCACTCGACGTCTTCGATCCCGAGCCGCCCGCCGGAGGCTTTCCCGACGACCCGCGGCTGATCGTCACGCCGCACGTCGCCGGCTGCACGCACGAAGCGAAGACGGCGGTCGGCGCCAGGTTGTACGAGAAAATCGCGGCCTTCTACACCGGCCGCTGATCGCGCACCACCCAGCGTCCGTCGCGCATCACGTCCCGCACGAGATTGACGCCGAAGTGGTAAACGAGGTGCAGGTAGTTGGGGGCGTCGAGCAGCACGAGATCGGCGCGTTTTCCCGGCTCGATCGAGCCGGTCTCCGCGGCCATCCGCAACGAGTACGCTCCGTTCAGCGTAGCCGCGGTGAGCGACTCCTCG
>DATFUW010000341.1:0-9880 GCA_035260605.1 Thermoanaerobaculia bacterium
GTCACGGAGCAGCACCGCAAGCTCGAGCAGATCTCGGGACTCACGGTCGAGCAGGCCAAGCAGGAGCTCATCCGCGGTATCGAGAACGACGCCAAGATCGAAGCGGCGAACATCATCAAGCGCATCGAGACCGAGGCGAACGAGCTCGGAAACCAGCGCGCCCGCAAGATCCTCGGCATGGCCATCCAGCGCATGGCCTCCGACTACGTCGCCGAGAACACCGTCTCGGTAGTCGACCTCCCGTCGGAGGACATGAAAGGGCGCATCATCGGCCGCGAGGGGCGCAACATCCGCGCGCTCGAGCTGGCCACCGGCGTCGACCTGATCGTCGACGACACCCCCGAGGCGGTCATCCTCTCGGGATTCGATCCCATCCGTCGTGAGGTCGCACGCATCTCGCTCGAACGGCTGATGCAGGACGGCCGCATCCATCCGGCGCGCATCGAGGAGCTCGTGGAAAAGGTCCGCCAGGAGCTCGATCAGAAGCTCTTCGAAGAAGGAGAGGCAGCGGCGTTTTCGCTGGGCATCACCGACGTCCATCCCGAGATCCTGCGGCTGCTCGGACGCCTGCGGTACCGCACGTCGTACGGGCAGAACGTCCTGGTGCATTCGCTCGAGGTGGCGCAGCTGGCAGCGCTGATGGCGGTGGAGCTCGGCGTCAACGACACGATCGCCAAACGCGGCGGCCTGCTGCACGACATCGGGAAGGCCATCGACCGGGAAATGGAAGGGACGCATCTCGAGCTCGGCCGCCAGGTGCTGGAGAAGTACGGCGAGAAGCGGGAGATCATCCATGCCATGGAGTGTCACCATGGCGACTACGATCCGCAGACCGTCGAGGCGGTGCTGGTCAACGCGGCGGACGCGCTGTCGGCGGCACGCCCCGGCGCGCGACGCGAAATCCTGGAGAACTACGTGCATCGCCTCGAACGGCTCGAAGGGATCGCCAATGCCATGGACGGCGTCTCGAAGAGCTTCGCCATCCAGGCCGGACGCGAGCTGCGCATCATCGTCAATGCCGAGAAGATCGGCGACGAGCAGGCCATCTGGCTGTCGAAGGACGTGGCGCGGAAGATCGAATCGGAACTGCAGTATCCGGGGCAGATCAAAGTCACGGTGATCCGGGAAATGCGGGCCGTTGATTACGCGAAGTGAGCAGCGCCATTCACCATGATTCGTATCCTCTACATTGGCGATGTCGTCGGCCAGCCGGGGCGGCGGGCGTTGCACCAGCGCCTCGAGCGAGTCGTCGACCGCGAGAAGATCGACTTCACCATCGTCAACGTGGAGAACGCGGCCGGCGGATTCGGCGTCACTGAGGCCATCCTCGAGGAGCTTTCCGAGCTGCCGATCCAGGCCTATACCTCGGGCAATCACATCTGGGACAAGAAAGAGTTCGTCGACAGTTACGACCGCTACGAGCACGTGGTCCGGCCGGCGAACTACCCGACGGGAAATCCGGGGAAAGGAAAGGTCGTACGGCAGACGGCGGCAGGGGTGAACGTCGCCGTGCTGCAGTTGATGGGGAACGTCTTCATGCCGCCGTGCGACAACCCGTTCCACTGCGCCGACCGCGAGCTCCAGGAACTCGGCCAGTTGGCGAAGGTCATCGTCGTCGATATCCACGGCGAGGCGACCTCGGAGAAACAGGCCATGGGGCGCTATCTCGACGGGCGCGTCGCCGCGGTGTTCGGAACGCACACCCATGTACCGACCGCCGACGAACGCATCCTCCCCAACGGAACCGCGTTTCAGACCGACGTGGGGATGACCGGCGCCTACGATTCGGTGATCGGCTTCCGTCCCGATGAGGCGCTGCACCGCTTCCTGATGAACACGCCGCGGAAGCTCGAGGTGGCCAAGCGCGACATCCGCATGTCAGGCGTGATGGTCACGGTCGACGAGACCACGGGGCGCGCCTCCGCGGTCGAACGCATCCACGAACGTCTCGAAGAATGAACCTCGAGCAGCCCGGCGCGGCGGCCACGCTATCCATTCTCTGTCTCGGACAGGTGCACGCCGCTTCGTTCGAGCCGCTGGCCGCCCATCTGACGCGCATCGAGCAGGTTGTTACCACGCTCGCGCCGCAGATCGAGCTGTCCGCGGCCCGCGCGGAGGTCAACCGCGCCATCGACGCCGCGGCTCACGACTGGATCCTCATCCTGCGCGAGCGCGAGACCATCGACGCGCCGCTGGCGGCGGAGATCGCGGAGTCGATGCGCCGGGCCGGCGCGCGCGGCTTCCGCATCCGCGGGCAGGTCTTCTACGCCGGCAAAGCGCTGCGCCTCGGCGCGCGCGCGGGCGAACTGCGGCTCTTCCACCGGCGCTATCTCCTGCGGCGTGGAGACATCGGCGTGCAGGGGACGGTGGTGCGGCTGCGCAATGCACTGCAGTCCCGGACGTTCGAATCGCCCGCCGAGCACCGGGAGTTCCTGCGCGCGCACGCCGTCCCGCACTCCGGATTGCGCCGGCTGCTGCTGTTCCTCAGAAACGCGCGGACCTTCGACCCGAATACGCTGCGGTACCTGTGGATCGAAGCGGCCTTCGATCACACGCCGGCGTGACGGGATCCCTACGCTTCGACGGGGACACGGCGGAGTGCGCGCAAATGGCCGTCGGACCGAAATTGGCGGGGCGACATGCCGAAACGCTCGCGGAACTGCTGCCGGAAGTAATTCTCGGAATCGAACCCACAGCGCCGCGCGATTTGCGAGATCCGCAAGTTTCCGGACTTGAGCAGACGCGCCGCCTTGTCCAGGCGCTTCTGTTTCAGGAAGTGGCTGAGCAGCCGGCCCGTCATCCGATGAAAACGGCCGGAGACGTATTGGCGAGTGTAACCGAGTTCCTTGGTGACGGCTTCGACCGTCAATTCCTCGTCGGCGAGGTTTCGCCGCCGAACGGTCTTCAAGAGCGCCCGGAGTAAGCCATCCATGCTGCCTTTCATCTGCGGATTGGCCGATGATAGCGCAAAATCAGTGGAAAAACTGTCAACTTTTCCAGCGATTGGCGTCGCGTTCGCGCAATTTCAGCAACAATCCGTCCCACGACGAATCGAGGTCGATCTGTAGTGAATTCGCCATGCAGATCGCCACGAAGATCACATCGCACAGTTCATCCGCGACCTCGCCGGACGGCTCGCGCGGTTTCGGGACCTTCTCTCCGAAGCGGTGGCTGACCGCCCGCGCGAGCTCCCCGAGCTCTTCGGTCAACCGGGCGATCATTTGCAGCGGCTGAAAATAGCCATTCGTCTCGGAGCGGATCCAGCGGTCGACGGATTCCTGAATGGGGGCGAAGCTCATCGGTCGAGTCTACGCCGTGCTACCATCAAACGACCCATGCGCTTCAGCCTTCTGGTTGCGGGTGTGTTGATCGCCGTGCCGGCGGCCGGCCAGCTCCAGGTGCACGTCGGTCCCGATGGGCGGAAGGTGATCACCAACATCGGGACGTCGCGGCACGCGTCCGACGATCAGTGGCTGGCGAAACAGCGCAACCGCCGCTCGCGGTACGACGCGATGATCGACCGTTACGCCGACCGCTACGACGTCGATCCGGTGCTGGTGCGCGCGGTGATCCTCGTGGAGTCGGCGTTCGATCCGAACTGTGTGTCGAGGCGCGGAGCGCGCGGCCTGATGCAACTGATGCCCGAGACCGCCGCGCGCTATGGCGTGAAGCGGATCTTCGACCCGGACGAGAACATCCGCGGCGGCGTGCATTACCTGTCCGACCTGATGCAGCTGTTTCCCAACGATCTGCCGCGGGTGCTGGCAGCGTACAACGCGGGGGAGAACGCGGTGATCCGCTATGCCGGAATTCCGCCGTATCAGGAGACGGCGACCTACGTGAAGCGCGCGCTGACGGTCTACTACGGCACGCCCTGGGGGCAGGCGGTCTGGATTCGCGGGTCGCCGGAGGGGCGGAAGCTCGGCGGGGGATTCGGTTCCGGCGTGCTGGCGCCCATTGCGGCACTTCCGGGAATGCGCATTCTCGGCACGCGGTAAAATCCGCGCACCATGCCCGATCGCGATCCGGCCGTCAACCTCACCGCGCCGTTCGATCAGGGCGTCTTCCTGCTTCACTACAACCGGGGGCGCGAGGCCTTTCAGGAAGGGCGCTACGGCGAAGCGCGGCGCGAACTGGAGAACGCGCAGAAACTCCGTCCCGATGACCCGGACGTCCTCAACCTGCTCGGACTGGTCTATTTCAAGACGAACGCCTTCCCGGAGGCCGAGGTGATCTACCGCCGGCTGACGAAGGAGAATCCGAACGTCTTCATCCTCCATTCGAACCTCGGCTTGATCCTGTTCAAGCAGGCGAAACTCGACGAGGCGGAACACTACCTGCTGCGCGCCGTCGAACTCCGTCCCAACTACGCCAAGTCGCACCTCTATCTCGGACTGCTCTATCGCCAGCGGCGGAAGCTCGGGCTGGCCCTCGATCACCTCCGTTTCGCCGGCGCCGACAAGCTGGCGCGCGAAGTCGAGACCGAGATGCACCCGGCGTTGAAAGTCTCCTCTGACCAGTCGAAGGTCACGACGCAGAAGATCCCCGCGGTCCAGTTGCAGCCGCAAGCGCCGGCATCCGGAGGACTGTCGACACAACCGGGCGCGCTGGCATCGACCACCGCGGCCCGCAAGCTTCAGGATGCCGTCGACGAAACCCATCTGGCCGAGGAGAAGCGGATCGATTTGCGCGGCGGCCGAAAAGTCGAGGGAGCATCGAAGACCTTCGTCCTGCACGAAAACGGCTTCCTGGAGATCAACTTCAACCGGAGCGTGCACGTGAAGAAGGGGACGGTCTCCAGCTACTCCGGCAATCTCAAGTTCATCGCCGAATCGGGACTGCTGGGCACGACCGCGCAGACGCTGGTCAAGGCCGTCGGCCAGGGGAAGATCTTCGTCTACGAGAAAGGGCGCAAGGCGTTCCTGCTCGATCTCAGCGAAGAGTTCATCTTCGTGGAGGGAAGCAACCTGCTGGCCCTCGAGGAGACGCTGACCTATCGCGTGGAACCGATCTATGACAGCGCGTACCAGCGGAAAATCGACACGTTGAAGATCTTCGGGAAGGGATCGCTGGCGATCTCCACGTCGATCGAGCCGCTGACCTTGCGCGTCACGCCCGACTTCCCGCTTTCGATCTCTTCGAACTCGCTCGTCGCCTGGACGGGAAACCTCACGCCGATCGTGATGGACGATCAGTCGCTGGAGAACGTCATGATCGAAAGCGGCAACGAGAGCGGATTCAAGATCCGTTTCGAGGGCGAGGGCGTCGTCGTGTCAGAGCAATGACGAGCGCCAGCGCGGTCAGGCCCGCTCCCCAGAACACCAGCGGGTCGCGATCGCGCAACTCGATGCGGTGCCGCCCGGGCGGGACTTCGATCCCCTGAAAGGCGATATTCGCCGCGACGATCGGCACCGGACGGCCGTCGAGCGTCGCATGCCATCCGGCGTAGCGCGTGACGGTGGCCACGAGAAACGCGCGGCCGGAGGCGTTCACGTCGAGAACCGCGGCGTTCGCGCCCTCCCGCACGGCTTCCAGCGTGGCCGGCGCGGGAACGAACGTCGGACTGGCGACAAAGGCCACGCCGCGGACGTCGTGCACGCGGATGAAACCGAGGAAATCGCGCAGCGGCACGAGCGCGCGGGCGAAGAAGTAGCGCCCTTGCGACGGAATCCGTTCGATCCGCAGCGGCTGCATCTGCCGCGGTTCGGTCGGTGCGAACGGCCGATAGTCGAGCAGCGTGTCCGCGCCCGCAAGTGTGGCGAACGTTTCACCCCAGTGGGGGATGCCCGCATTGCCGGCTCGCATCATCATGTCGAGCAGTTCGTGCGTCGGCAGCAGCTCCGTCTCGTCGATGTCGGCCGCGAGCACGAACGGCATCCCCCAGTTCGCCGGAGAGTATGGACGGAGCGCGTTGCGGACGTCCCACGCCGGTGAGAGTGCCGCGTAACGCATCGCGAGCTCCGGCTGCGTCCACTCGCCGCGATGGAAGACCGTCCGGCCTGTCAGCAGCCGGGCAATCCGCGGCGGGGTGAAAAAGGCGCGGGGCATCCGCGGAAGCAGCGCGATGCTCAACGGTGCGAGGTCGATCACGAGGAGCGCAACCGCACCGAGGACCCACGCCGCTCCGCCGCGTTGCACGAGCGCGCCCGCGGCGATCCCCGCCCAGCAGAGGGCCATCGCAGTCGGAAAGACGGCCGCGCGTCCGGCGAAGATCGGAAGCAGGAGTGCGACCGCCCCTCCGGCGATCATCGCCGCGCGCGCGACGTTCGCATCGCCGGCGAGGAGACGATCGAACGTGAAGGCCGCGAAGGCGACCAGCGCCACGACTCCCATGGCAATGAACTTCTCCGGATATCGGATGGAGCGAAGGCCCGCATCGTACAGCCAGCGGAAGAGCGGGGTGCCGCCGCCGAGCGCCAGCAGATACGAGCACGCGCAGATCGCCAGCAGGAGCGCTCCGCCGCGCTGCCGCGTGGCGACGCCGGCCAGCGCGAACAACACCACGCCGAGACCGCAGTAGATGCTCGGCAGGTAGGGCGCACCGCGGGGATAGAGTGCCGCGAGGCGCAGCGCACGCGGAGTGATGAGCTCCACCGGCCGCTGCGGTGGCATGCTGAAATCGGTCACCACGTCGTAGCGGAATCCGCGGGCGCGCGCAGAACTGGCCGCGTACCCGATTGCTGGAACGAGCTGCACCGCCGCGATTCCGAACGCCAGCACGATGGCCAGGGCCAGCGCACCGGGATGCGCTCCCGGACGCCGGAGTAGAACGAAGGCGCCGACGGCGATCAGCAGGAGGAGCTGGGCCACCGCCATCGGCTCGGCCACCAGCAGCGGCATGGCCATGCTCACGGCCGCCGCGCCAATCCGGCCCGTGCGCGCGGCGCGTAGAACGGCCCACCCGATCACCCCGGCCCAGCTCCAGACGAAGAACGTCGGAAGATTCGTGACGCTGCCGAGCAGAAATCCGCCGAGACCGAAGGAGATCGCGCCGAAGAGCGCCGCCCCGACCCGCAGCGGGACCGCGCGGAAGCATGCGTACGCGCCGAGCACGGCCAGGTAGACATGCGCCACGATGTGCAGTGCGAATCCGAATGGAAACGGGCCGATCAGGATCAGCCATTGCGGCGGATAGAAGATCTCCCACGCCGGGTTCGCAGCCATCGGCTGTCCATCCGCGAGCAGACGCTGCCACCATGGGAACTCGCCGCGCAACAGGGTCTGGCGAACGATCTCCTTCATCGGGAAGTGGTACAGGTAGAGATCGCGCAGGTAGAAGCTGCTGCCGAGAAACAGCACGTCGGCAAAGAGCAGCGTGACCGTGGCGGCGAGGAAGAGGGCGACCCGCAGATCCGTCCGCGGCCCGTTCATCCGAGCCCGGTCACCCTGAAGACCACGGGAATGATCACGAACAACTGCACGGCGTCGAAGATCCCGTGAGCGATCACGCCTGGGAGCAGGTTCTTGGTGCGGTAGAACGTGAAGCCGATGATGAGCGAGATGATGAGCACGCCGACCAGCAGCAGCGGCTGACCGAACCCGCTGTGGGCCAGAGCGAAGAGGATCGTGGAGGCGATGAGGCCGATACGCTTCTGCAGCCATCCGCGGAAAAATGCCTCTTCGATCGTCATGGCCGACAGGACGATCGTCGCTTTCTTCCAGAGCGGCAGCGCGGCCATCCAGGGGATCATCGGCGAGATGGGAGGATTCTTCGGAATGATCCCGGCGGCCGACAGTCCGATGGCCACGAAGAGGGCGATCATGATCGTCAGGATCCATCCGCCCACGCCGACGGCGAAGCCGGTCAGCACGGCCGCACCGGCGTGATCGGTGCGGATGTTGAAGAACTCGGTGAGCCGCGGGCGGCGCGTCAGGAGCCACCATCCGAGGAGAAAGGCCACCAGAATGGCGTGCAGGATGAAGAGCGAGTAGAACGGCGCGTGTGCCAGTTGCTCGGGCGTCGGCTGGCGCATCGACGAGCCGGTGATCAGCGCGGTCAGGACGAGCAGGAACCCGCCGAGCCAGAGATAGGCGATCCATTTCACGGTCGCGGACGGGAAGTGGTCGGTCGACAGAAAGTTCCACCGCTCGTTGAGAACGACGATCGCGATCCACACCGCGACGATGAACCCGAGCGGGATGAGATAGGGCATCGGCTTCAGTCTATCCTGAGCGCCGGCTCAGTCGAACTCCCGTTTCGGCGGCGCCTGCTCGCTTCCGACGCGCCCGGCGGCGATCTCGGACCGAAAGTAGTTCTCGCCGCGAATCGGAGATCCCGCGAGGCGCCGAAGCATCGTCAGTTGTCCCACGTGGGTCAGCACGTCGGCGATCGGGCCCTGGAAGAGCTGCTCCGCCGAACAGCGGAGCGCGTCGTCCGCGAGGATGGAATCGAGCTTGCCGAGGCAGGCGAAGAAGCGTTCGACGTCCTCGTCCCAGGCCTGGGGCACGGCCTCGATCCACGTCTGCTCGCCGCGGGCCAGGCGGGCTGCCCAATCGAGCACGTCACAGATGTGCGCCAGGATCCGGGCGGGGGTGCGCGTGCCCTCTCCGATGCGGAACGCCGCGAACTCCGAAGGTGCATTGCGGAGGGCCTTGCCGCCGCGGTAGGCGATCGTGGCCACCGTATGGCGAAGCAAGGCGGAGTCAGCCAGCACGCACCTCCACGCGATTGTCGTAGAACGTAGCGCCGCCGCCGATGTCGGTCAGCGCCTGCGAAGTGGTCTGATTCGCGTTCGTACCGTCGTCGGTCATCGTTCCCCACCAGATCGAGGGCGCGGAGACGACGCCCGCGGGCACGCGGTCGGTGACCACGGCCTCGGCCGTGAACGCGCCGCGGCCATTGAAGATCGTCACGCGCCGTCCATGCGCGATGCCGCGCGGCTCCGCGTCACCGGCGCAGATCTCCAGGGTCGGTTTGCCCGCGGCGCGCCGGAGCGACGGCACGT
The DNA here is from genome assembly GCA_035260605.1 of Thermoanaerobaculia bacterium. Taxonomy (GTDB): domain Bacteria; phylum Acidobacteriota; class Thermoanaerobaculia; order Gp7-AA8; family Gp7-AA8; genus Gp7-AA10. The sequence continues at coordinate 8,946 of DATFUW010000341.1, forward strand.
TTGCGAAGGTGGAGTTGAGGAACGAATGCGCGGGAGGGGAGATCAGCGCGAGCGGAAACCGCCTGGCCAGCTCCGGATCGCGCTCCTCCGATTCGTATGGAGGAATGTATTCCGGAAGCAGGCCGACGCCGTACTGCGATGCCAGCGACGCAGCGATTTCGATCTTTCCGCTGGGCGTCGGCAGGCGCGCCCCGCGCCGGTAGGGAAGGTGCGGAGAGGGAACGTCGAGACGGATCCAGCCGTGTTCGCGCAGCGCCTCGAGCGTGATGCCGAGCATCGTCGGGCCGGTGTTGCGGAGCGCGTCCCGCATCAGCTCCTCGTCGGTGGCCTCGAGTTCCGGGCCGTGGAGATGCATCGCCGCGGCGATGCGGCGAAAGATCTCGCTGTTCGGCAATGCCTCGCCGAGCGGATCGATCGCCCGGCGGTTGTACATCATGTAGAGGTGCCCGTACGCCTTGTGGAGATCGTCATGCTCGAGCTGCGTCGTCGCCGGCAGCAGGACGTCGGCAAACGCGGCCGTGTCCGTCTGGAAGTGCTCGAGCACGACCGTGAAGAGGTCCTCGCGGCGCAGCCCGCGGTGCACGGTGTCGCGCTCGGGTGCGACCGATCCCGGATTCGAGTTGTAGACGATGAGCGCGCGCACGGGCGGGTCGTTCGTCACCGTCAGCGCCTCGCCGAGGCGCACCATGTTGATCGTCCGCGTCGTCCACGGAAGATCGCGGCGTTCGAGCGCGGCGGAATCGATGCTGAAGGTTCCGGACGAGCTCAGTTGAACGCCGCCGCCGGCGTCGTCCCATGCGCCGGTGATCGCCGGAAGGATGGAGATGGCCCGCACGGCGGAACCGCCGCCCGCATGGCGCTGGAGTCCGTAGTTCACCCGGATGAACGACGGCCGGATGGTGCCATAGTCGCGCGCCAGGCTCTCGATCGTGGCC
>DATFUW010000342.1:0-2830 GCA_035260605.1 Thermoanaerobaculia bacterium
CGCAGCGGAAACGACTCGCCGCGGACCGGTCCGTCGAGCCCGACCAGCCAGCCGACCACGTAGCGTTTCGCCTGCACGTCGGGCATCGAGATCTTCTGCGACGCGACCGTGCGCTCCATCGGCGGAGCCTGCACGGGCACCGGTTGCGGGTGCACCGCGGGTGGCGGCACGATCGTGGTCGGCCTCCGCGGCTCGGGCGGGGGGGCCGTCCGTGCTTCCTGTGATCCGAAGCGGTTCGGACGGACGACCGGAATGTCCGATTCCCGCTCTTCGGGTGGACAGTACGGACAGAGGTCCCACGATTCGTCGATGAAGTGCCCGTTTTCGCAGCGTTTATCTGCCACCGCCAGCCTCACGCGTGATAGGCGACCGCAACCGCGTTGCGCCCGCCGAAATAGATGATGTCGCCGTCCCGGAGATACCGTTTGTCGATCTTCTGATCGTTGACATACGTTCCATTGGACGAATTCCGGTCGATGAGCAAGACCCTGCCGTCGATCGAGACGACCTCGGCGTGGAGTCGCGACACCTTCGGGTTCTCCAATACGATCTCACAAATCGTCGATTCCCGCCCGATGCGGATTCCCGAACCGCCCAGGCCCAGCCGTTCTCCCGCCCGCTCGCCGTTGAGGATGGTGAACCGCCCCAGCATCAGCGGCACCGCTCCCACCCCGGGATCGCTCGCCCGCTCCCCCGTTGGGGCGACCACCGTCTCCACGGTCTTCGCTGTCAGCAGATCCTTCGAGAAGCGCGGTTTCCGCACCACGATCAGCGGGATGAGGATCGCCGCGAAGATGGCCATGGCGCCGAAAGCGATCGATCCGGCGATCATCGGGTGGCGCCGCCAGAACGGCATCGTCAGCAGGCCGCGGTCGACGTCCCGGCGGAACCGCTCGAGGTCGGGCGAGTTCGGAAACAGGGCGCTCGCCAGGCGCAGCTGCGAGCCTGCGGTCGTCCACCGGCCGTCCGCGGCCGCCTGCAGCGCGTCCTGCCAGTGACGGCTGAAGTCGCCGTCGGAGCTCCAGGAGACCTTCGCGTCACTGAGGAACTGCCGCGCGATATTGATCGGCACGAGGAATTTGATCTGCTCGGCGTCCGATCGGCCCCACGTCGAGATGGCGATCACCTCTCCGCCGCGATTGACGGCCGGCCCTCCCGAGTTGCCGCGGTAGATCCCGACGTTCGACTGGAAGACGGGCGTGTTGGTGATGTCGTGCTTGATCGCGGTGATCGTTCCATTGGCCAGGGTGGCTTCGAGATCGCTCTCGCGCGAGAGCCAGCCACCGATCACGTCGTCGGTACTGCTGGCCACGGCGGGATAGCCGATCGACCAGACAGAATCGCCGACGCGCACGGAATCGGAGTCGCCGAGCCGGAGCGTCGGAAGATTGCGGCGCGCGAGGACGCGCAGGAGGGCCAGATCGGCGCCGCGCTGGTCGAGCGAGGGCGAATAGCGCTCCACGCGGAACGGCAGGCGCTCGCCGTTCGAGAGCTCCACCTCGTTGACGATGACGACGTGATCGAGCCGCCCGGCCGCCGCCAGCGCGCTCTCGTGCCGTTCGAGTGCATCGCCACGATACAGGCGCCGCAATTCGTCGACGGGGAAGTGCTTCAGCAGGGCGGAGATCGCGCCGTTGCGAAGCAGCTCGCGCTGCAGCGCCGCAGGGTCGCGCGTCTGCGCGACGACGTGCCCGCTCGTCAGGATCCATCCGTCCGCATTGATGATGAAGCCGCTGCCCGACCCGCCCGCTCCGGTTTCGACGCTCCCGTCCGCCGTGCCGTCACTCCATTGCAGGCCGCTCTCCCGGGCGATCTGCTCCAGTGCGCGGCCCGGATAGCGGAACTGCGCAGTGGCGTACGCCTTCACCCGCACCACCGCCGGCTTGACCGCATAGGCCATCTTCTGCACGTCGTCCAGACGCGTGACGTCGCGCGCGCAGCCAGCAGCCGCGATCACAAGAATGAGGGCGCGTCGGGACCCGGGAGACATGGTTGGGTGGTCATCGAGAAGAACGCGAGGCGGAGGTAACCATTCCCGCTCCGGTGTCGTCGGCGATCGTGTCCTCGAACAGGACGCGGTCGTCCATCACCGCACCCTCTGACGCGTCCGCGCGGACGATGCGGGCCACGATGACTGTGACGTTGTCGGGAGCGCCGCGTTCCAGCGTCAGCCGCACGAACTCGTCGGCGGCCTCCTGAAGCGGGAGCCTGGCGATGCGCAGGATCTCGTTCTCCTTGACCACTCCGTGCAGCCCGTCGCTGCAGAGGACGAAGATGTCCCTCTCGCGAACGTCGAGCGGTCCCCGCACGTCGATGTCCACCTGTTCGGCCACTCCGAGCGAGCGCTGCAGCACGTTGCGCCGCGGATGGTTCTCCGCCTCCTGCGACGTGAGCAGACCCTCGCGGACCATGGTGGCCACGAGCGAGTGGTCCTCGGTCAGTTGCTGAATCTTGTCGTCGCGGATGCCGTAGATGCGAGAGTCGCCGACGTGTGCGAACCACGCAGAGTTCCCGCGAACGACGAGAGCGGAGGTGGTGGTCCCCATTCCGCGCAGATCAGCGTTCGACTGGGCCTCCGAAAAGACGCGGGCATTCGCCCGCGCGAAGGCCTGGTGCAGCGCCAGTGGGATGTCGGCGGTCTCGCTTCCGAGGTACTGCTCCTTGATCGTCTCGCCCGCGAGACGCGATGCCGTCGCACCGCCACGGTGGCCGCCCATCCCGTCAGCAACGATCAGCAGCCGACCGCCCGGCTGGCTCGCCGTCTCCTCGGCCAGAGTGGTGTAGTTCCCGAAATCCTGATTCTCGGAGCGCACCCGTCCCACGTCAGTCT
>DATFUW010000343.1:0-3522 GCA_035260605.1 Thermoanaerobaculia bacterium
CGCCTGGTCGATGGAGCGGTCGCCGATCAGTTCATGGCCAGGATGAAATCTGTTCTGGAGGCGGGACAGTTTACGTTGTAGATGCCCCCGGCGCTTCGAGCACTCCCGATCCTCCTCATTCTGGCGGCCACCGCGCAGGCGCAATACGTGCCGCCGGTGCTGAAAGGCGTTCAGGGCGACGGGACCGGACGGCGCGCACTCACCCCGATCCGCTTCCCCGATCCGCACGAGGAGTGGATCCTCGCCCGCACGAAGCACTTCCTCTTCGTCAGCAGCGCGGGAGAGCGGCGGACGCGCGAGATTGCCGCCGGGCTGGAAACGCTCGCCGCCGCGCTCACGCGGATGTCGCCGCGCTTCGCCGCCGGCGCCGGTGAGACGCGCGTCTTCATCTTCAGCCGGCATCGGGAGGCGCAGCCGTACTTCGACCTGCTGGTCGGCCGGAAGGACGCGAACGTCACCGGTCTGTTCGTCTCGTCGAAGGACGGCGGGTCGATGCTGATCGAAAGCCGTTCGGGCTGGGGAAGCGACCGCACGCCATTTCACGAGCTCGTCCACTGGCTGATCAGCAACAGCGGCACGCGCCCCCCGCTCTGGCTCGAGGAAGGACTCGCGGAGTTCTTCAGCAACGCCGAGCTGCGGAACGGATCGATCCGCGCCGGCGAGCCTGTCGCCGTTCACGTGCAGACGCTCCGGCAGCGTGGCCGCATCCCGCTGCCGCAACTGTTCTCCGTGGCCAGCGAGTCGGACCTGTACAAGGCGCCGGAGTCGCAGCCCTCGTTTTACGCGGAGAGCTGGGCCCTCGTGGAGTGGCTGATCCGTACCGACGAGAAGGCGTTCTTCGAGTTCATGCACGATCTCGAAGGAGGGACCGACGTGCCGGACGCCCTGCGTGCTCGGTACCACCGCCCGATCGACGATTTGCAGCGCGCATTCGAGATCTCGCTGGGCCGCCCGAATTTCGGCACGGTGATCCCCGTCCCGAACGCCGACACGTCGGTCGTGACCGCCCCGCTCGGCCGCGCCGACCTCCTCTACCGGCTCGGCAAATTCCTCGCGCAGGTCGAACAAGGAGGCGCCGACGCGGAACGGCACTTCCGCGAGGCCCTGGCCGTGAATCCGCGACACGCGCGCGCACTCGCGGCGCTCGGCGAATACGAGCAGGCGATCGCGGCCGACCCGAACGACTCCGAGATCGATGTCGAATACGCGGAATCGCTTCTGGGCAAGCAGATCGGGCCGCTGGCGGAATCGGAGCCGGTGACGAAAGAGGACGAGGCGCCGTTCCGGAAGGCGCGCCAGCTCGCACAGAGGGCGGTCGAACTCACGCCCGACGATGGCCGGGCGTGGGGCGATCTGGGAACGAGTTACATCGTGGAGCGCGACCCGTCCGCGGGGATCGCGCCGCTGGAGAAGGCGCGGCAGATCCTGCCCGGACGGCTCGATTATGCCGTGCATCTGTTCGCCCTCTACCGCCGCACCGTCGAGCGCGCCAAAGCCGACGCGCTCTTCGCCGTCCTCGACCATGCGCGCAACGCGCAGGTCTCGTATGCGCTGCGTGCCAGCGCGCTGCGCATCGAGCTCGCACGGACCCACGAGTTCCTGCAACAGCAGAAGCTCGAACAGGCCGCCGCGGTCATTCGCGACCTCGCAGCGCACACTGACGACGCCGGCGAGAAGGGAGACCTGACGCGCCAGGCCGACGACATCGAGCAGACCGCGGAGACGAACCGGCAGATCGATGCTTACAACCGCGCCGTGAATCTCGTGAACATGGGCGATTATGCGAAAGCGAAGCGCGCGCTCGACCGCCTGCTGCAGTCGGCCACCGACCCTGGCGTCATCCACGACGCCACGAATCTGCGCGCCCGCCTCGCGCTGCGGGGGAAGTGGTGAGTCGCCGCTGCGAACTGCGCGATCTCGCGCTGGTCACCTACGAGAATGCGATGCACCTGCAGCAGAAGCTGGTCTCCATGCGCCAGCGCGACGAGATCCCCGATCAGCTCCTCCTGCTCGAACATCCTCCGGTCATCACGCTCGGGCGCGGCGGCGACGCGGCGAACCTCCTGGCTTCGCCTAAGGAGTTGCGCGAGCAGGGAGTCCGTTTCTTCGAGACCACGCGCGGCGGCGACATCACCTATCACGGGCCCGGCCAGATCGTCGGCTATCCGATCGTGCACCTCGGCGAGGGAAAGCGCGACGTCCGCCGCTACGTCACGAAGCTCGAAGAGGTGCTGATCCGCACGGTCGCCGAGTACGGAATCACCGCGACGCGCGCCGAGGGAAAGCGCGGGATCTGGGTCGGAAACGACAAGATCGCGGCCATCGGCGTCCGCATCGCGCGCTGGGTCACCTCGCACGGCTTCGCGCTCAATGTCAATACCGACCTCGAACACTTCCGCCTCATTACGCCGTGCGGCATCCAGGGCAGCGGCGTCACGTCCATCGCCCGGGAGACCGGGCGCCGCGTGCCTCCCGACGAAGTGCGGACGCTGATCGCCCGCCATTTCGCCGACGTCTTCGACCGGCACGTCGTCGCGGTGCCGGAGTCGGTCCGCCTGATCAAGGTGCTCATCCACGACGCCGAGCGCGTTCTGCTGCTGCACCGCCGGCCGGAGCGCGGCAATTTCTGGCAGCCGATCACCGGTTCGATCGAGGACGGCGAGACCCCCGCGGAGACCGCCCGCCGCGAGATCATCGAGGAGACCGGGCATGCCGCCGAGCCAGAGGATCTCGATCTCGAGCAGTCGTTCATGATCGAGTCGCACTATCTCGAGTCGTTGCATCCCATGCCGATCATCGCCTCCGAGGTCACCTTCGCCGCATCACTCTCCGCGGCCTTGGAGATCCGGCTCGACGCCGACGAACACGACGACTGCGGCTGGTTTCCGTTCGAGGAGGCGTATGCGATGATCCGCTGGACGGATGATCGAGAAGCGCTGGAGCGGCTGGAAGAGCGGTTGTCGGCTTCGCGGCTGGCCGAGCGCCCCGCTCCCGAGAGTCTGAGGACCCGACGACCATGACGGTGCCGGTGAACAAGCGAGCAGGGATTCGGCCGAAATGGCTCAAGGTCCGTGTCCCGGGCGATCTCGACCGGCTCCCGCTTTCCGGACTGATCAACGATCTCGGGCTCAACACGGTCTGCCAGGAAGCGCGTTGCCCGAACATCTTCGAGTGCTGGGCCGCCGGCACGGCGACATTCATGGTCCTCGGCGAGATCTGCACGCGGCGCTGCACGTTCTGCGCGGTCTCGCGCGGCGTTCCGATGGGGGCCGATCCCGACGAACCGCGCCGCGTGGCCGAGGCGGTCGCGAGGATGGGAGTGCACCACGCGGTCATCACCATGGTCAACCGCGACGACATGCCGGACGGCGGCGCGGAGCACATCGCGCGCACGGTCCGCGCCGTCCGCGAACGCAGCGTTGCAGCGGTCGAAGTGCTCATCTCCGACCTCGAAGGAAATCACGACGCCCTGCGCATCGTCATGGCCTCGCGGCCGGAGGTGCTGGCGCACAACATCGAGAC
>DATFUW010000344.1:0-7033 GCA_035260605.1 Thermoanaerobaculia bacterium
GCGGCCGGCGACGGGCCGTCTGCTTCGTTGCCGCTCCTCGACGATGTCCCGCATCGCCTACGTCGCGGCGCCTCACATCCGGCCCGTCGGCGCCCGCAACGAAATGCTGCGTATCTCTGACTCACCACACTAGGGAAGCTCCGCACAAGTCCGATGGTCGTGGTTGCGGGCGCCGCCCGCAACCGCAGGGCTGATGGCGGTTGCCGCCCGTCTGCTTCGTGACTCCCGCCAACGATGTGCCCACATCGCCGCCTTGCCGTTGCCCGCATCCGGCCGGCAAGCGCCATCACCGACGACTGTCGCCCTCGAGCGGAGATTCCTCAAGGGTTCCGGAGATCGACGATCGCCCCACCGACGACGGTGTACCGCACCTTCGCCTTGAAGAGCTCGGAGTGCGGCATGGAGTAGAGATCGCCGTCGACGATGGTGAAGTCGGCGAGTTTGCCGGGCTCGATGGTTCCGCGCGAATCCTCCTGGAACGCGGCGTACGCCGCGCCGGCGGTGAAGAAGCGAACGGCCTCGGCGAGGGTCAGTTTCTGATCGGGATACCAGCCGCCGGCCGGCCAGCCGGTCTGATCCTGGCGCGTGACCGCGGAGTAGATCCCGAAGAAGGGGTTCACGAACTCGACCGGGAAGTCGGAGCCGAAGGCCATGCGCATGCCGGAATTCAGAACCGTGCGCCAGGCGTAGGCGCCCTGGATGCGCTCCGAGCCGACGCGCTGCTCGGCCCAGCGCATGTCCGAGGTCGCGTGCGTCGGCTGCATTGAGGCGATGATGCCGTCGCGCGAGGCGCGCTCGAAATCGGGCGGCGCCACGACCTGGAAGTGCTCGATGCGGAACCGGTCGGCCGGCGTAATCCCGGCCGCTTCGTAGGACTCGATCACATTGCGCACGGCGCGGTCGCCGATGGCGTGCGTGTTCACCTGAAAGCCTGCGGCACGCGCCTTTGTCGCCACGTCGGTCATGTGCTCGACCGTCGAGACCACGAGCCCGCTGTTGCCCGGATCGTCGGAGTAGGGGGCCAGCAGCAGCGCGCCGCGGCTGCCGAGCGCTCCGTCGGCGTAGAGCTTCACCGACCGGATGGTGAGCCTTCCGCCGTAATCGATCAGCTTTCCGCGCTTGAACCACTCCGCCTCGGCGTCAGGGTTGTCGGCGATCATCGTGTAGATGCGGATGGGGAAGCGGTGCTCGTCGATCAACTGCATCACCGCGCGGATCGTTTCCGGATCAGCGCCGGCGTCGTGCATCTCCGTCAGCCCGTTCGCGGCGATGGTCCGCGCGGCGGCGAGGACGCGCTGCTTGAGCAGGGCGAATGACGGCTGAGGAACCGCGCGGTCGATCAGCGACTGCGCGTCGTCGATGAACGTGCCGGTCGGATTTCCGCTCGCATCGCGGATGATCCGCCCGCCGGCGGGATCGGGCGTCGACGCGGTGAGTCCGGCAGCGCGCATCGCCGCGGAGTTGGCCACGCCCGCGTGCCCGTCGACGCGGCGCAGCCACACCGGATGATCGGGGACGGCCTCGTCGAGCGGTCCGGCGGTGGGAAACTCCTTGACCGGCCATCGATTCTGGTCCCATCCGCGCCCGAGGATCCACTCGCCCGGTTGTGCACGCGCGGCGCGCTCCTTCACGCGCGCCACGACCTCCTCGTACGACGCGGCGCCGACGAGGTTGACGGTGTCGAGCGACAGCCCCAGTCCGTAGAGGTGGCCGTGCGCGTCGGTGAGTCCGGGAAGGACGGTGGTTCCGCTGACATCGATGACCCGTGCGCCTGGATGCGCGCCGCGGATCTCCGCGGCGGGGCCGACGGCGACGATTCGTCCATCGACAACATCGACCGCCCAGTTCGGGTGCGGAGTCTGGTCCGCTCCGGCGACGACCTTCCCGCCGGAAAAGATCACCTCGTTCGGATTCGTCTGCATCAGAGGCGCCATGGTGCAGGCAAGCGCGGCGAAGGATACCCCAGCGACGAGAAACCACGACCGCATCAGTTCTCTCCCCATTTCAGTTTGTTGCGCAACACGTCGAAGTAATTCTTGTTCGGCGACTGGACCAGCGTCACCGGCTGATCCGACTTTCGGATGCAAACCCGATCGTGCTCGTCGAGCGGCAGCCCTTCCTGCCCGTCGAGGGTCAGAAAGATCTCCTGATGGCGGGTGACGATCCCGATCTCCACATCGAGACTGTCCGGCAGGACGATCGGCCGGTTGCTGAGCATGTGCGGGCAGATCGGCGTGATCACCACCGCTTCCATGGTGGGGTAGACGATGGGCCCGCCGGCCGAGAGGTTGTACGCGGTCGAACCGGTTGGGGTGGAGACGATCAGCCCGTCGGCCCGGAACGTGGAGACGAACAGCCCGGCGACCGTGACTTTCATCTCGACGATTCGCGCCAGCGCGCTCTTGTTGATCGTGGCGTCGTTGAGCACGCGGTACGAGCGCTTCTCGCGCTGCGGCCCTTCCACGAACACCTCGAACGTCACTCGCTCCTCGGCCGCGAAGCGTCCCGACAGCACCGACTCCAGCACCTCGGGGAACTCCTCCACCCGGACCTCGGTCAGGAACCCGAGCGTCCCCATGTTCACGCCGAGGACCGGCACGCCCTTCGGTGCGTAGCGCGCGACCGAGAGCAGCGTGCCATCGCCGCCGAAGGTGATCAGCAGCTCCGCGCGCTTGCCGAGGTCCGCCTTCGACGAGCAGGGACCGCGGTCGTTGAGTTTGTCCGCGGTGCCGAAATCGAGGCAGATGTCGTAGCCGCGCTTGCGCAGGTCGGCCGCCACGCGCGAGGCGTACTCGACGGCCTCGGGCGAGCTGACTTTCGCTGCGATTCCGATGGTGCGCATGGCGATGGGCTCACCGGGATTATCTACGACGGCGGCGCAACCCGCGAAACGCAAATGAAGCGCCGGCTTCAGCCGGTCGCCGGAACCCTCGCCGTCGGAACCGGTTAAGGCCGGTGCTCCATGTTCGCCTGCATGGCCACCGCGCGGCGGACGTCCTCGGGCTGGATGGTGACGCGCTCGCCGGCGCGCTCGGGCGCGACGAAGAGGATGGGGTGCAGGACCTTCTCCAGGATGGCGCGCAGGGCGCGTGCACCGAGCTTCTGCTTGAGCGCGGCGTTGGCGATCTCCAGCAGCGCTTCTGGCGCGAAATCGAGCTGGATCTGATCGAGCGCGCAGAGCCGCTGGTACTCCGGCACCATCGCCTCGCGCGGCTGCGTGAGGATGGTGACCAGATCGTCGGCGCTGAGCTCCTCGAGCTCCACGCGCACGGGAAGCCTGCCGAGCAGTTCCGGGAGAAAGCCGTACTTCGTCAGGTCTTCGCTGGAGATCTCGCGGCGCGCGGCGGAATCGTCGCCGAAGAACCCGATCGGCTTCGTCTCGCTGGCATCCTCCATGTCGGAGAACGATCCGGCGCAGATGAAGAGGATGTTGGAGATGTCGATCTCCACGTAGTCGTACTTGTTCCAGTGCGCCGTGACGTTCAGGGGAACGAAGATCTTCTCCCCTTCGAGGATCTTCAGCAGGGCCTGCTGCACACCCTCGCCGCCGATATCGCGCGATCCCGCGCCGGTGCGCGCGCCGCCGGAGCGCCGGGCGATCTTGTCGATCTCGTCGATGAAGACGATCCCGTTCTCCGCCGCGTTCACGTTCTGGTTCGTGGCGTAGAGAAGCCTTCCGATGGCCACTTCCACGTCCTCGCCGTAATATCCGGCCTCGGTGAATGCCGTGGCGTCGTTGTAGGCGAAGGGGACGTCGAGGATCTTGGCCAGGGTGCGCGCCAGATAGGTCTTGCCCGAGCCGGAGGGGCCGATCATCAGGATGTTCGACTTGCGGATCGAGACCTCACCGCCGAATTTGAGGTACTCGATCCGCTTGAGGTGGTTGTAGGCCGCAATGGCCAGCACCTCCTTGGCGTGCTTCTGGCCCACGACGTACTGGTCCAGCTGCTCGAAGATTCGCCTTGGAGTGACGTGAAGAAAGCGGTAGATGTCGCGCTTTTCCTTCATGCCTGCGGTGGAATTCAGTATAACGCGGAACGAATGTGCGGCATCAACGCCATCTTCGCCTTCCATCCGTCGGCCCCGCCGGTCGATCCGGATGAGCTGACGCGCACCCGCGAGGCCATGCGCCTGCGCGGGCCGGATGCCGCCGGATCGTGGATCTCGGACGACCGGCGGGTCGGGCTGGGACACCGCCGGCTGTCGATCATCGATCTCGACGAACGCGCCAACCAGCCCATGCTCGGCCGCGAGGGCGATCTGGCCATCGTCTTCAACGGCGAGATCTACAACTTCCACGCGCTGCGCGACGAGCTGGCCGCCGCGGGCGAGCGCTTCGACACCACCTCCGACACGGAAGTGCTGCTGCGCCTCTACCGGCGCGACGGTGCGGCGATGCTTCCGCGTCTGCGCGGCATGTTCGCCCTCTGCATCTGGGACGCGCGCAGCCGCACGCTGTTCGCGGCGCGCGATCCGTACGGGATCAAGCCGCTCTACTACGCCGTCGAGATGGGAACGGTGCGGGTGGCGTCGCAGGTCAAGGCGCTCCTCGCCGGCGGCGCCGTCTCCCTGGCGCGCGACCCGGCCGGGATCGCTGGATTTCTTCTGCGCGGCACGGTTCCCGAGCCGTTCACCATGTACGAATCGATCCGCACCGTTCCCGCCGGAAGCTGGATGACCTTCACCTCGTCCGGCGCGTCCGAGCCGCAGAGCTACTTTTCGATCGCCGCGGTGCTGCGCGATGCGGCGCACGCGAAGCCGCTGGCGCAGGACGAGCGGCAGGAGATCATCCGCGCCGCGGTCGCGGAGTCGGTCCGCTACCACCTGGTGAGCGACGTGCCGGTCGGCGCGTTCCTCTCGTCAGGGCGCGATTCGAGCACCGTCGTGGCGCTGGCGGCGGAGACCGGAACGCCGATGCGGACGGTGACGCTGCGCTTCGCCGAGTACATCGGGACGCGGAAGGACGAAGCGCCGCTGGCCGAGGTGGTGGCGCGGCAATACGGGACGCAGCACGCCACGTGGACGCTCACCGGCGAACAGTTCCGCGACTCCCTGCCGCACGCGCTCGAGGCCATGGACCAGCCGTCGATCGACGGGATGAATTCGTACTTCGTCTGCAAGGCCGCGGCCTCGCTCGGCTGGAAGGTCGCGCTCTCCGGCACCGGGGGCGACGAGCTGTTCGGCGGCTACACGACGTTCCGCAAGATCCCGCGTTTCGTGCGCACCTTCGGCGTTTTTCGACATCTGCCGTTCGCCGCGCGCGCATTCGAGAAGAGCTACCGGGCGCTGATCCCGCGGCTGCGAAAGAAATCGAGTCCGAAGACCGCCTACACGCTCAAGTACGCGCACTCGTATGAGGGGGCGTACCTGATAAAGCGCGGTCTGTTTCTCCCCGACGAGCTGCCGGCGCTGATCGGCGCGGAGATGGCGGAGGAAGGTCTGCGGCGTCTGCAGATCCTCGATCGCATCCGCGAGGCCATCACCCCCGATCCGGGGACCCCGTTCGCGCGTGTGGCGGCGCTGGAGACGGCGCTGTTCATGCGCAATCAGCTCCTGCGCGACATCGACTGGGCGAGCATGGCGCATTCGCTCGAGGTGCGCGTGCCGCTGGTCGACGCGTTTCTGCTGCGCGCCGTCGCGCCGGCGATCTTCGCCGGGTCGCATCGCGACGGCAAGGATCTGCTGGCCCGCTCCCCCGCCAGGCCGCTGCCGGAAGCGATTCTCACCCGCCGCAAGACGGGCTTCACCCTGCCGATCAATGACTGGCTCGAACGCCAGCACCGCGGCATCCCGCACTCGTTCGGCATGCGGGCGTGGGCCCTGTTCCTGTACGAGCAGTACGCGTAGCGGACGGCCAGAATTTTTGACAGCGCGCGGGCGGCTGCTCGCGCGTAACCATCCCACCATCAACAACTTCCACCGCCGAGCCATGTGGCCGCCCGCTTGAACTCTGCCCCCGCCGAAAGGAGGTGGTGCGAGCGAGTAGAGCAACCACGTGAATCGTGAAGGTCGTCTGGGTACAGAAAAAAACAGCCAACAACAAACAACGAACCATTTGAAAGGAGAACAAGACCATGCGGAAGTCCCTCCCCATTCTCGTGACCCTTTTCCTGATCGCCTCGATCGGTGCGACCGCGTTCGCCGCCGATCAGGCAGCTCCGAGCACCGGCGTGGTGAACATCAACACCGCCAGCGTCGCCCAGCTCTCGCTGCTGCCGCGCGTCGGCGCGAAGGCGGCGCAGCGCATCGTCGACTACCGCACCGCGCACGGCCCGTTCGCCAAGGCGACCGACCTCATGCAGGTGAAAGGGTTCGGACAGAAGTCGTTCGAACGCCTCAGCCCCTACATCGCCGTCGACGGCAAGACGACGCTGGCCACCAAGATCCGCAGCCCCCGCAAGCCTGGGTCCTCGAAGGCTTCGCAGTCCCACCCCAGCACGGCCGGCAACTGAGGGCCGCCCGCCCGGGGGCCGCCGGAAGGCGGCCCCCATTTTTCGGGCGTCGGGCGCTTAGGAGGAGGTTATGAGAAGAGGGTATTCGCTCATCGAGCTGGTGACCGTTGTGGCGATCGTCGGATTGATCGCGCTCTGCGCGTTCCCGGCGTTCGGCACGTACCGGCGCCGCGCCTCGATGCGCTCCGAAGCGGGCGAGCTGCAGAACATCTTCCGCCTGGCGCGTTCGCGGGCCATCGCCACGGGGCTGAACGTCGGTGTGAAGTTCGCCCGCGCGGGCAATCAGTGGATCTACACCATCTTCGAAGACGGCGACGGCGACGGGATCCGCAGCGACGACATCACCCGCGGCATCGACCGCCGGTGGGTGGGGCCCTCGCTGCTGATTCCGCAGTTCAACCTGGCCACCATCGCCCTGCTCCGGGAATCGATCCGCGATCCGGACGGCGAGCCGCTTCCTCCCACGTCGTCCGCGGTGCGCTTCAACCGCTCATCGATCTGTTCCTTCAGCCCGACCGGCTCGGCGACGCCGGGCACGATCTACATCACCGACGGGGGCGGGCAGCTCTGCGCGTTGCGCG
>DATFUW010000345.1:0-2506 GCA_035260605.1 Thermoanaerobaculia bacterium
CCAGGTGCCGTGGACTGTACGCGTCGCGGGGAGGATGTGTCAAATTTGAGAGCCAATCGGGGGGCCGCTGACAGCCGGATGACAGCCGGCTGAGAGCCGGCTGAGAGCCGGCTCTACATGCATGTTATCTTCGGTGGGAAATGTCCACGGTTGCCGAAACTCCGATCGCTCACACCGACCCCATCAATGCGCAGATCCTGGCTGTCTCCGAGGACCGGATCGAGGGCTTCGTGCGCGACCCGATCGGCGAGATCGCGAAGCGATCGGGGATCGCCGCGGAGACGGTGGTGGAGCGCATCCGGGCGATGTTGCGCGCCGGGACGATCCGCCGCGTTCGGCAGACGCTCATGGCCACGAACCTCGCTGAGGGAGCGCTGGTGGCGTGGCAGTTTCCGCTCGACAAGGTCGACGCGGCCTTCGATTTCATGTTCCAGCAGGACTCCTTCTCGGGACACGTCGTCGTCCGCTCCACGGATGCGGCGACGCCCGGGTCCAACTATCGGCTCTGGACGACGGTGAAAGTCCCGAAGGGGTTCTCCATCGAGAGACACTGCGCCGTGCTGGCGAAGCTGACCGGTGCGGGACACTTCCGCGTCATGCCCGCGGAGCGGATCTTCGCCCTGGGCGTGGGGCACGTGCGGCGGAAGGAGATTCCGCCGGGAAGCAAGTCGGACGAGCTCGCGGTGGCCAGGGACACGGAGAAAGTCCTGCTGAGCGACATCGAGTGGCAGGTGCTGACGGCGCTCAAGCGGGAGTTCACGCCGGAGGAGATCGTTCGGGATGTCTGGCCACAGCGCGCCGAAGAGGCTGGAGTGCCGCTGGAGACTTTCCATCGCATCGCGGAGGACCTGAACCGTCGCGGGGTCATCGGCCGCTTTTCCACGTTCCTCGAGCACGTCAAGCCGCTGGCCAGCGGCGAGCGGGTGACGCGCTTCAACGCGCTGTTCCACTGGGCCGTTCCGCCTGGCAGAGAGATGGAGGCCGGCCGTCAGATCGGCCGCTTCCACATCCTGACGCACTGCTACTGGCGCGAGGGCGGCGCGGAGTTCCGTAACGTAAACATCATGGCCGTGGCCCACGGCACGGACAAGAATACGGTGCTGGCGCACAAGCGTTCGATCGACGCGCACCTCGCGGAAGTCGGGATCCCGGTCTCGTACACGAACGTCTTCTGGGGCGGCCGCAGCGAGATCAAGCCGTCGGAGATTTCGCCGATCGCCTACCGCGCGTGGTGTGCGAGCCGCGGGATCGATCCGGAGACGATGCGGGAGTGACCTCGCGCCGCGCCGCGGACTTCGCCCTGATCGGGCTGCTCCTCGTCGTCGCCGCAATCGCGTTCGCGCAGTCGTATCAGCGCTGGCTCGATCCGATCATCGACACCGGGCGCGATCTCTACATCCCCGAACAGATCCTCACGCACGGGGTGAAGCTCTACCGGGACATCCGCTATCAGTACCCGCCGCTGACGCCGTATCTGCTCGCCGGAATCACGGCGGTGCTCGGGCACTCACTGGCCTCGTACACGGCGATCGGGCTGCTGCAGTCGCTGGGCATCGCGCTGCTGCTGTGGCTGATCGGACGGCGGGTGGCGGGACCGACCGGCGGATTCGTGGCGCCCATGTTTTTCATCGCGCTCGATTTCTGCGGCGCTTCGACGTGGGGGGCGAACTTTCTCTTTCCGTACAGCTACGGAGCCACGTTCGGCATGGCATTCCTGCTCGTCGCGCTCTTGCTCTTCCTGCAGGAACGCCCGGCGGCGGCGCTCGTCCCGCTGCTGGCCGCGTCGTGGTGCAAGGTGGAGTACGCGGCGGCGGCGGCGCTCATCGTGGCCGTTCTGGCGCTGGGGCGCAGGATCTCGCTGCGTCAGCTCGCCGCATTCGCGGCCGCGGGCGCCATCACTTTCGGCGCCGCGGTCGCGGTCTTTCCGCAGATGCGCGACAACATCTTCGCCGCAGCGCTGACGCGCGGCGCGACCTCCGAACGGTTCTTCCGCTGGGTCGCCGGAATCGCGGACTGGCGACTCAATCTGCTCGATGCCGTCCTCGGGATCCTCGGCGTCGCGGCGATCACCGCGCTACTGCGCCGGAGTTCGCCGGTGGCCCTGGCCATCACCCTCGTCATCAGCGTCGCGCTGGCAAATCCTGCCTTCTTCCGCGCGTGGGGGCTGCTCCAGATCGCGGCCCTGATTCAAGGTTTTCGCGAGCGGTCGTCTCCGATGCTCACGCTGGCCATCTTCTCCATCGCCGCGACACTGCGTGTCCCGCTCAATGTCGCACCGGTGTGGTACGGGTTCGTCCTGATCCTGCCGCTGTACGCGCTCATCGCCTACGTTCTGTTCGCGTATCTTCCCCAGCGCGGGGTCTACACGGCACGCGCGGCGCTCTGGTGGATCCCGCTCATCGCGATCCTCTGCGGGCTCGAACTCGGCCAGCAGCGCGTGCGCTATTCCGAAAAGCGGTTTCCCATCGAGTCCGTCCGTGGCACGTTCTACGACGTGAACCCCGAC
>DATFUW010000346.1:0-2692 GCA_035260605.1 Thermoanaerobaculia bacterium
GACATCGAGATCTGGGTCGTCGTGCAGTCGCTCGACATCCAGGAACACCGCACGTTTCTGGCGCAGAAGTTCGCGCCCGGGACGTCGCACCACCTGAACGTGACCTTCGATCCGCAGAGCAAAAAATTCGATTTCCGCTTGAATTGATGCTGGGCCGGCCGGCGAACGAGTCGTTCGCCATGATCCGCCGCGACGATCTCTGGATCGAAGGCGCGCTGCGCGAGGAGCGCCGCGCCGCGGGCGAGGCCACGCGGAGCTGGAACGAAATCTCCGCACGCGACCGGATCGCCGATCCCGCCCTGTGGCGCGAGCTCACCGAGCGCTGCGACGCGGCGATGGACAGCGTCCGCGGCGCCGTGGCCCTCGCCCGCGACGCACGGGTTCGCGCCATCGCCACCGCCTCGACCGAAGGGGTGGAGGTGACGATGACCGTGACTCTCGCGGGAATATCGATCGTCACCGCGCCCGAACAGGCGGAACACGACATCGACGCGCTGCGGAACCTGCTGGCAGAGCGGCCGGGCGCCGCGCTCCCCGGGCACGTCCTGCCGATCGTCTGGCGGAACGGCTCCGCGGCGGTGCTGCTCCACGAAGCGGCCGGCCATGCGGCGGAGGCTGGCCACGCGCCCGCCGCGTGGCCTTCGTGGCTGCAGGTGCGCGACGACACCGGCGAGGGACGCTCGTCCGATCTCCTTGCGGCGAAGCCTCCGCTGCGGTTTCGCCGTGAGTCGTTCCGCGACGTGCCGCTGCGGCGCATGACGGCCCTCGTCGCCGAGCAGGGCGGTGCACCCTTCGAGCTCCCGCGGCGCAGGATCGAGGTCCATCTGCTCGCCGGTGGCGGTTATGATCCGCTGGCCGAGACGGTCTCGCTCTCGGTGGCCGTCGCCGACCTGGTCGACGACGCCGGTGCGCGGCGGCTTCCGGCCTTCGCCCTGCACGCCCGACGCGGCGTCGTCGCGCGTTCGCTTGCCGGCGCGTCCGGCGATCCGGTCCGTTATCCCGGCGTGATCTGTTCGCGGGAGGGACAGGAGATCTTCGTGGCCTCGCGCGCGCCGGTGATGCTCACCGTGCCGGAAGCGTTCGCCATCAGCGGGAGGGAAACGGCGTGATCTCCTATCGCAAGCGGGGCCGCTCCATCCGCCGGGAAGGGGCCTATCGCCTCATCGTCGACGAGGCGGGCGAAGCGCTGCAGGACGACCGCGGCGTCTTTCGCGCCCGTCCGCTCGACGAGGAACTCGCCCTTCCGGCGCCGGACAGCGATGCGGTCGACGCCATGGCGCGGGAGATCGATGCCATCGTCGAAGCGCCGCTGTCGATCGAGCGCGTGATCGTCAGCGAGGGGGTCGTGGAGCACGAGATTGGGGAGGTGCGCTGGCGCGAGAACGTCCGGCGCATCCACTTGTCGATCACCCACGCGCCCATGCGCGTGCTGATCAACCTCGCCGAGTTCCGTACCACGGCAATCCGCCGGACCGCGGAAGCGCTTGCCCGGGCCGGAAGGGAGCGCCGCGCGCCGAAACGCCTGCGGCTCTCCGATGCCGTCGGCGCGGCGTTGCTTCCGTTGCTGGACATCGCGAAGGTGCAGGGGCCGGCGCTGCACGATGGAAACGGACAGCCGATCGACGAGCGTGCCGTGGAAGGACCGCCGCCGAACTGGTTTCGGCCGAGCTACCGGATCCCGCCGCGGCGGGAGTGGTTTCATCTCCGCGCCGTTCCGTTCGGAGCGATCGATCCCGGCGTGCCGGTCGCCGTGGCCCTGCTCGCTTCTCCTGCGGGCGGACGGGTGCGGGTGCTCTGCGTCGACCGCGGGGCCGCATACCCGGCGATCGTCGAACTCGGCCATGTGACCGCGGCGCGCCCCACGGCCACCTGGTATCCCTACGGCGCCGGTGCGTTCGGCGCGGAGATCATGCTTTAGAATCGGCCGATGGCCACGAACGTTCGGCAGATCGAGTTCCTGGCGCGGGCCATCGTCAACCGGTTGGAAGACCGTGGCCTGGTGGAGTTCGGCGACGCCGAGGTGGGCATTCAGATCGTGGCCCGCACGCTCGAAGACAACTTCCGCGCCTACGACAGCATCGAGCAGGAAGCGCGCGGCCGTCTGACGAAGGCGAATGGAGAGCGCGAACCGAGCGAGGGCGAACTGAACCAGGAGATGGCCAGGGTCGCGGCCGAGCGGAACTTCAACCTGTGATTCTCGGGGCGACCGGATCCATAGAAACTGATGACCGACACGCTCAACGAACTCGAACGCCGCAAGCGGGACAGTGAACTCGGCGGCGGCGAGGCGCGCATCCAGCGCCAGCACAACGAGGGGAAACTCACGGCGCGCGAGCGCATCGCATTGCTGTTCGATCCCGGATCGTTTCAGGAGCTCGACCAGCTCGTCGTCCACCGCAGCACTGATTTCGGGATGGAGAAGCAGCGCATTCCGGGCGACGGCGTGGTCACCGGCTACGGGACCGTGCAGGGGAGGCTGGTCTACGCCTTCGCGCAGGACTTCACGGTCTTCGGCGGCTCGCTGTCCGAGACGCACGCCGGGAAGATCGTGAAGATCATGGACCTGGCGATGAAGAACGGCGCACCCGTCATCGGCCTCAATGACTCGGGTGGGGCGCGCATCCAGGAGGGAGTCGTCAGTCTGGGGGGCTACGCCGACATCTTTTTGCGTAACACCCTGGCCTCCGGTGTC
>DATFUW010000347.1:0-2446 GCA_035260605.1 Thermoanaerobaculia bacterium
TGTCTGCTCCGTAGTGAACTGACGGCGGCTCCTCTGCTCTCTGGACATGACGGTCCTCCTTGCCGTGTGCGTGACACGGCCGCTGGTCCGTCACGTTCCGTCTGAGGCTTTACGCGGCAGCACGAGCCGCACGCGCAGACCTCCGCATGGCGCGGTCTCCAGCGCCAACGATCCACGATAGAGATCCACGAGATCGCTGACGATGGCGAGCCCGAGGCCGGAACCAGTCTCATCGGCGCGAACGCCCCGTTCGAGAACGCGGTCCCGCATTGCGGGCGCAATCCCCGGGCCGTCATCATCGACGACGATTGCGATACCGTCAGGCGTGTCCGACGCCGAGACCGTGACTTCGGAGCGCGCCCATTTGCACGCATTCTCGAGAATGTTCCCCAGCATTTCCTCCAGATCCTGAGTCTCGCAACGCACCGTGCACGAATCGGGAATGTCGAGTGCGACCGAGGGCCGCTGGTCCGTGTAGAGACGACCAAGCGTGCGAACCAGCCGCTCTGCGACGGACCGGACGTCGACGTGTGCGCCGTACGGATTGCCGGAAGCGGACGTTCGGGCGCGCGCGAGGTGGACCGCAACCTGGCGCCGCATTCGTTCGACCTGCTCCGCGATCGTCGCAGCGCTTTCGCTCTCGTCCGTCGTTTCGAGCCGCTCCGCTTCCTGCGCGACGATCGCGAGCGGCGTCTTGAGTCCGTGAGCGAGATCGCCAGCCGTGGCGAGCGCGCGACGGGCGACGCGCTCGCGATGATCCAGCAGAGCATTCATGTCGCTGACGAGCGGCTCCAGCTCGGCCAGACCTCCGCCCTCCAGTCGTTTGCCTTCGCCCGAGTGCAGCGACGCCACTCCGCGCCGCACCGAGTCGACTCTGCGAAGAGCGCTTCCCACCAGCAAGAGGCCGGCGAGCACGAAGAGGCTTCCGGTCAGGATGAACAAGACGCCCTTTGTCGGTCCAATTCCGGGCAACAACACCGCCACCGCACGAGACACGACGTGATTCAGCAGGACGAACAGACCGATGCTCCACAAAAGCGCTCCCACGACAATGCGTCCGCGCAGCGACCGGAGGATCACGCGGAAGGTGCGGAGAATCATGGCCGGCCTATTCGATAGCCGAGGCCTCGAACCGTTTCGATCGAGGAGGAGCCGAGTTTGCGGCGCAACCGCCCGATGAAAACTTCCAAAGTGTTCGAATCGCGCTCGAAGTCCTGCGCGTAAATGTGCTCGGTGAGCTCGATCTGCGAAACGACTCGATCGCCATGGTGCATCAGGTACGAAAGGACGCGGTACTCCAGGCTCGTCAAGCGTACTGGAGCGCCGTCGAGCGTCACCTTTGCCGTGCGAGGATCGAGCGTCAGTCCGCCATGGCACAACACGGTTTGCAACTGGCCCGCGGCGCGACGGATGAGCGCTCTTACGCGGGCCATGACTTCTTCGATCTGAAACGGCTTCACGACGTAATCGTCGGCGCCGGCGTCGATGGCTTCGACCTTCTCGTGCCATGAGCCGCGCGCCGTCAGGACAAGGATCGGAACTGCGTTCGACGCCGAGCGGCAGCGCTTGAGGATCGTCAGGCCATCGATCTTCGGCAACCCGAGGTCGAGGATTGCCGCATCGTATTCCTCGGCGTGCAGGAGGATCTCCGCCCTCTCGCCGTCGAACGCGAGATCGACGGCGTACCCCGATGACTCGAAGGAATCAGCAAGGCGGCGGGCGAGGCGTTCCTCATCCTCCACGATGAGCAGTCGCATGATCGTTCCCGCGAAACGTAGCCGCGAAATGCTGAACGGAAGCTGAACGAAGCGTTCGGATCTCATTCAGCAGCGCCGCCGCAGGATACCCCACGTCGCGCATCGAAGGCGCAGAACAAGGGAGGATCAGGTGAAGCAAACCGCGGTGTTGGTCATCAGTTCTCTTCTCGCAATCCTGTTCGGGACGTTTCACCTCACAGACGACATCATCCGCGGATTTGCGCCAGGAAGGCTTTCCAATGTTTCCGTGGTGCTCGTCGTGACCATCTGGCTGTACGCGACGCTGCTGCTCGCCGAGCGCCGGTCGGGGTACGTCATCATCCTCGTCATGTCGCTCCTTTCGTCCGGGATCCCGGTCATCCACATGACAGGCAAACGGGGCATCACCGCCGGCATCCCGTTGTCCACTGGAGCCTTTTTCTTCGTGTGGACCCTCTTCGCGCTCGGTATCACTGCGGCGTTTTCTGTCGTCCTCTCGGTACGCGGATTGTGGAGCCTTCGGCGACAACGGCGCACTGCGGTCGCCGGCTCCGTAATGCGATGAAAGGAGGTAGAGCGGAGGAACGAATGGACTGGCGTTCGCTGAATACTTCGAGGAAGGACCTAACGCCCCGGACTAAAAGGGGCGCCACTCATTTCTGTATTGCTGTTCCTTAGGAGGTTGACATGCTCGACACAAAAGAGCGGCT
>DATFUW010000348.1:0-2252 GCA_035260605.1 Thermoanaerobaculia bacterium
CTTCATGCGGCGCTCGTCGATGGGACCCTGTCCGCGGCGCGGCGGACGATCTCCTGCGGGTCGAGGATCAGCGCCACCCGCCCGTTCCCCAGAATCGACGAGCCGGCCACCCCGATCGCCCGCCGGAGCATCCGGCCGATCGGCTTCATCACCGTTTGCCGCCCGCCGAGCAACTCGTCGACCACGATCCCGGCGAGGCGTTGTTCGTGTTGCACGATCACCGCGTTCTCGCGCGCCGGAAGCGGCGAACGGAGATCGAACAGATCGCGGAGACGGACGAATGGCACCGGCGTCCCGCGCAGATGGAGTACGCCGCGGGCCTCGCGCGCGCCCGACCTCGGCATTTCGATGCACTCCACGATCGCGTCGACCGGAATGATGTAGATCTCCTCGCCGACCGCCACGGCGAACCCTTCGATCAGCGCTACCGTCAGCGGAAGGCGCATGGTGATGGTCGTCCCTGCTCCCGGCTGCGAGGAGACGTTCACGGTCCCGCGCAGTGACTGCACGTTGGCCAGCACCACGTCCATTCCCACTCCGCGCCCGGAGATCTCGGTCACCCGCTTCGCCGTGGAGAACCCCGGCTGAAAGATGAGGCCGAGGACTTCCTGGCGCGAGAGCCGGTCGGTGTCGATGCCCCGGCTTCGCGCCTGCCGTCCGATGTCGGTCTCGCTGAGTCCGCGGCCGTCGTCGGAGATGCGGATCACGACCGCTCCCGAATCATGCGAGGCGGAGATGCGCACCGTCCCGGCGGGCGGTTTTCCGCGCGCCACACGCTCGTCCGGCGTCTCGATGCCGTGATCGACCGCGTTGCGGATCATCTGCGTGATCGGGTCTTTCAGGTGTTCGATGACCGTGGCATCGACCTCCACTTCGTTGCCCTCGATCATCAGATTGACCCGCTTTCGCGACACGGACGCCAGGTCGCGAACCACGCGGTGGAAATGGCGAAGCGACGGACCCACGGGAACGAGCCGCGCGCTCATCACCAGTTCCTGGAGGTTGAGGCTCAGGCGGTCCACTTCGCGGACCGCATCGATGACTTTCTCGGGCGGCTGGCCGGCCGCGAGCAGATCGTGGACGCGCCCGCGGGCGATGGTGATCTCGCCGTTGAGGTCGAGCATGCGGTCGAGCTTGTCCATGTCGACGCGCAGCGAGCGGAGGACCGGCTTCGCTGCCCCATCGGCCTCCTGGGCCGGTGCCGCCGGTGCCGCCGCCGGTTCCTCGGCGGAAGGCTCCTCCATGGAGAGCGCGGCGAGCAGCGACTGCTCGCTCTCGGTGAGTGCGCATTGCCCGGCGATCGAGCGCGTGGCGAGGTTGCGCAGGACGTCGACCGAGTCCAGGAGGCGCGAAATGCGCGCCGGGGTGGGCTCGATCTCGCGGTTGCGCAGCCGGTCGAGCGTCCCTTCGACCACGTGCGCGAACCCGGTCAGTTCCGTGAACTGCAGGCACGACGCGTTCCCTTTGAGCGTGTGCGCAGCGCGGAAGATCTCGTGCAGCAACTCGTGCCGCTCCGGCGTCTTTTCGAGCTGCAGGAGCAGGGCCTCGAATTGCCCGAGCACCTCCTCCGCCTCGACGAGGAAAAGGTCGACCAGTTGCTGGCGGTCGCTGTCGCTGAGAATGAATTCGCTCATTCAGATTTCCTTCACGTAGGCGTTGCCGCTGCCGGTATCGAACAGCAGCTTCCGGCCGCGGCGGCCTCCGGTCTGATCGCCGGCCACCGGGATGTCGAGCGTTCGCAGGAACTCGCGGGCCACGATGACGTTCTGCTCGCCGATGGAGCGGCGGGAGACCGACAGCCCGGTGATCACCGAGGCGCCGCCGACGACCTTGGCCATCAGGCGTCGCGCGGACGCGCCCCGCTCCAGCATCCCTTCCAGCAGGCGCGGCATCGCCGTGTTGCCGTACCGCGCGTCCGCGCCACCGCGCAACGGATTCAGCGGCAGCAGGAAATGATTGATCCCGCCGACGCCGGTCTCCGGGTCCCACAGACAGACCGCTACGCACGATCCGAGAATCGTCGACACCAGGATGGACTCGCCGGAGGTGAAGATCTGCCCCGGAAAGAGGTAGACGTTCGGCGCCCGCTCGGAGGTGGAGGCCTGCGGTTCCGCGGTTTCGAGGCGGTCGATCGCGGTCATTGCGGCACTCCCTCCAGCAGGGCCCTGGCATGCAGCGTCGCACAGTGGAGCGCGGTCGATGCGTGAACGGCCAGCAGTTCGAAGAGCTCGCGGTCGAGCCGCTCCAGCGCC
>DATFUW010000349.1:0-3477 GCA_035260605.1 Thermoanaerobaculia bacterium
AGGACCTCCAGATCCGCGCTTTCGGCCTGCTGAAGGTCCTCCATGACCTTCTTCAGTTCCAGCGAGGCGGTCGAGCCGTAGTAGTTGTCGATCGCCCCCTTGATGCCGAGCTCAGAGGCCACGACCGGCTCGACGTTGTAGCCGGTCATGAACTTGATGTCGTCCATGGCGAACACGTTCGTCGGATCCGCCATGGCGATGGTGATCGTGGCGCCGGTCTTGTTGACCGGAAGAATGTTGTACTTGCGCGCGACGTCGGCGGGGATCAGCTTGATCACGCTGCCGTCGATCTCGAAATGCGCCAGGTTGATCGACGGAACCCCGAACTGCTGCGACAGACACTCGGTGATGTCTTCTTCGCTGACGAACCCGAGCTTAATCAGCGTCTCGCCGAGCTTTCCGCCCGTGTCCTTCTGGACCTTGAGGGCGTCCTTGAGCTGATCCTGTGTGATCAGACTGGCTTTAGTGAGGAGTTCGCCGAGACGTATGCTCATAAAAGAATGGCGTCAGGGTCAGGCCTTCGGCTTCAGGAGGTCAGCTCGATTCTGACTTCCGCGGTCCGACGCCCGACACCTGCCCTGAAGTTCATGGATTTCTGGAGTTTGTGTCCGTTTGACCGAGTTTACCCTGCGCTGAAACGCGGGTCAACGCGCATTTATTTTGAGCGAGGACCTACTTCGGCTCCGGGGTGTCCGCCCCGGAGTGAATGGCCTGCAGCGTCGCGGTGATCGATCCCACCTTCAGGTCCGAGCGGATCCGCACGGGGAGGTGCCGCACGTCGTCGCTGTACCAGATGGTCAGCGTGCCGCTGCCCTTGAACAGCCCGCCGGCCGCCATGTTCGGTTGCACCACGACCGTGCGGAACGTTCCCGCGCCGGTGGTCAGCGTCTCGCGCCCGGTGATCTTCGCCTCGAGCGTGTAGAGCTTCCCGTCGGCGACGACCGGAAAGCGCTGCGTCCTGCCCGGTTCGAGTTCCAGCGAGCGGAGGTGATAGACGAGCGACAGCGGATCGAACACCGGCTTCGGCACGGCGATCCTTTCATCGATCTTCTTCGGGCGGTGGCGGGTGGCGATGCCGTGCTGCTCGTCGACGAAGGTCGTGTCGTCCTTGACCTTTCCACGTTCGTTCAGATGTTTGTCGTAGCGGATCGAGGAGAAATCGCGCCGGTCGACGATCGACTGGATCTCGTCGTCGACCTTGAAGAGGAAGGAGAACGAGGAGCTCGATCGGGCGACCGAGGTGATGCGGAGCTTCGTGGCATCGCCGGGAAGGGGCCCGATGGTCATGCGCATCGAGCCACCGCTGAGCCCGAGCCAGCTCAGATCGAGATCGAGCGTTTCGCCGGCTTCGTAGATGGCGGTGAGGGCGGCCGGTGGCTGGCTGACGGCGGCCGGCGCGGTCAGAGCGCAGACGAGCAGAAACGCGATCGCGGGCCGTTTCACCGCAGCACCTCGTCCACTTTGCGCATCACAGCATCCACATTGATGTCGCGCATCGCTCTGGTCGTCGTAAAGGTTTCCACACAGCGGCCGATCTGACCGTAGGGCCCATTTCGAAACGGGCTCGTCGGTCCGTAAAGTCCGACCACGGGAGTGCCCAGCGCCGCCGCGAGATGCAGCGGCCCGGTGTCCCCGCCGATGACCAGCCTTGCGTCTCGCAGAAGCCGCGCCAGCTCGCGCAGGCTCGTCGCAGGAGCCACTTCGGCTCCGGTCGCCTCGGCCAACGCCCGCTCCCCCGGCCCCCACACCGCCAACGCTTCCGCTCCCAGCGCTCCGGCGAGCCTGCGAAAACGATCCGCCGGCCATTCCTTCTCCGCCCTCCCAGCACCCGGGATCAGCACGATCCGCCCCTCGAATGCCGACGGCCCCGGCGCTGCGAACGGCCGGAAGTCGACCTCTGGCATTCGTGCTTCCGAATCGACGGCCTGGGCGAGCTGCAGGTTCCACTCGACCACGTGCCGAGAGGGATCGATCGCCACGCGATGGTTCACGAACCAGCTCGCCGCCCGCTCGCGGACGAACTGCGGCGCGAATCCGTACCGCGCGTTCGCGCCGGAGATCCGCGCCAGCAGTGCCGACTTCAGCAGTCCCTGAAAATCGACCGCCACATCGTGCCCCCGCACGGCGCGCAGATTCTTGAGCGAACGCTGCCTCAGCGACAGCGGGATCGCCCGCACGCGGGCCACGATCTCCACCAACTCCGCGTATGGCTTCTCCACCGCCCACTCGATCTCGAATCGCTCGCGCAACGCCACCACGGCGGGAATGGTATGGATGACGTCGCCGAAGGCCGAGAGGCGGAGCACCAGCAAGCGCGGAACGGCGCCCGATGAACGATGAACGACAGGAGAGTTCATCGTTCAGCCTTCATCGTTCATCGTTCGCAGCCTGGCCAGAATGTCGGTCGTCGAATGCTCCTTCGCATCGCCGACGATGGCGATCCGCCCGCCGTACGAGAGCACGATCTCGCGCTCCGGGACGCTTTCCGGCGTGTAGTCGGTCCCCTTGCAGTGCACATCGGGCCTGAGCACGGCGAGGAGGCGCGCCGGACTGGCGTCGTGAAAGATCGTCACGTAGGAGACGCCCCGGATCGCGGAGATCAGTTCGGCCCGCTCTCCTTCGGCCATCACCGGACGCCCCTCCCCTTTGAGGGCGCGCACCGAATCATCGCCATTGATACCGACGATCAGCACGTCGGCCTGCCGGGATGCATCCTGGAGGTAACGCACGTGCCCGACATGCAGCAGATCGAAGACGCCGTTGGCGAAGGCGATCGTGCGTCCGTGCGTCCGTTCGTCGCCGGCCACGCGAAGGAGTTCGGTCTCGGTCAGGATCGGAGCGTTCATGGTTGGGTTGCCGGCACCCGGCAACTCATTCTTTCAGTTCTTCGTCCCGCTCGATGGCGTGCCGCAGCTCATCGTTCGAGACCGTCGCCGTCCCCATCTTCATGACCACGATGCCGCCGCCGTAGTTGGCGAGTTTCGCGGCCTCGGCGAACGAGGCGCCGGCCGCGAGGGCCAGCGTGAAGGTGGCGATGACGGTGTCTCCCGCGCCGGTGACGTCGGCCACCTGATCGGTGCCCCAGACGGGAATGAGGAGCGGCGCGTGCTGACCGCGCTCGTACAGCGCCATGCCGCGGCTGCCGCGGGTGATCAGCAGCGCCTCGGAGTCGAGGCTCTGCTGCAGCGCCTGCGCGACCTCGGCCACGCGATCGTCGCCGTTGTCGACGAGCGAGATTCCCGCGGCGGCCGCGGCCTCCTCCTCGTTTGGCGTGGCGGCGGTGACGTCGGGATAGCGCAGCAGGTCGTAGCGCGAGTCGAGCGTCACCGGTTTCTGCGTGGCGAACGCGGTCAGGCTCGCCGCGAGGCTCGACGTCACCACGCCGTATCCATAGTCGCTGATCAGCGCCGCATGACAGATGCGCATCTGCTCGCGCAGGAGCGCGGCGAAGTGCTCCGACTCGTCGTCGGTGATGGA
>DATFUW010000350.1:0-3805 GCA_035260605.1 Thermoanaerobaculia bacterium
AGCTGATCGGCAACGGCATCACCCTCGAACAGGCGGTCGAAGCATTCGAAGGGAAGTACATCGTGGCCGCGATGTCCGCCAGCCGTGGAAATGTGACGCAGGCCTCGAAGGCGCTCGGCGTCCACCGCAACACCCTGCACAACAAACTGCGCACCCAGACGATGCTCAACGGTTTCGCCGAATCGATCCGCCCCTCGCGCCGCCGCATCTCCGCGAAGCGGGTCAACGCTCCTCCTTCGCGGAGATCTCCGCGGCCTCGCCGGAACGAGTAGAGTGTCGTCTGCAACCGCGGGTCCGACCCGCCGGCGGTACCGATGCCGCCGCGACACTGCATGACGCCGCTTCGAACCGACCTTCACGAATCGATCATCGATCTGCTGCGCGCGCGCGGCAGCCGCCTGCTCTCCATCCGGGAGATCGCCGAGCGGCTCGGCGGTCCACCGGACGAGATCGAATTCGCGGTCGCGGAACTGGAACGCGATGGCGCCATCATCGCCGTCCGCGGCAAGCGCTATTCGCTGCTCGAGTTCACGCCCTACCACGCCGGCCGCGTCCGCGCGGCGGCCGACGGTTCGGCCACCATCGCCGGAGCCCTCGATCAGCCCGACATCTACATCGACCGCCGCGCGCTGAAGGGCGCGATGGACGGCGATCTCGTCATCGTCCGCGTCGACAAGAAGGATCCGACGGTCCGCAAGGTGCGGAACCGCCGCATGATCGTCGGCGAGGTCTCGCACGTGCTGCGTCGTGCGCACCGCACCGTTGTCGGCCGCTTTCACGCGCACAGTGAGCAGCCGTTCGTCGTTCCCTTCGATGTGCGGCTCGACCACGACGTGCTCATCGATCCGACCGAGACGGCCGACGCGAGGAACGGGGAGATGGTCGATGTGGAGATCGAGCGCTATCCCGATCGCTCCAGCAACGTCGCGCGCGGCCGCGTGATCGAACGCCTCGGCTTGATCGGCGAGCCGGGGGTCGACATCGAGGTCGTGATCCGCAAGTTTCACATTCCGCACGAGTTTCCGCCGGAGGTGATCGCCGCGGCGGAGCGCATTCCGACCGAAGTCATCGCCGCGGAGATCGCGCGGCGCGTCGACCTGCGCGACCGCGACATCGTCACCATCGATGGCGAGACGGCGAAGGACTTCGACGATGCGGTCGAAGTCCTGATCCTGCCGAACGGGCACTACCGGCTCGGCGTGCACATCGCCGACGTGGCCCATTACGTGACTGAAGACAGTGTGCTCGACCGCGAGGCCTTCGAGCGCGGCACGTCGGTTTACTTTCCCGGCCGCGCGGTGCCGATGCTTCCGGAGCGCCTGTCGAACGGCATCTGTTCGCTCAACCCGCGCGTCGAGCGACTCACGTTCTCCGTGGAGATGGAGATCGACGCGCGCGGGCGCTTCGTCCAGCGCAAGGTCTACAAGTCGGTGATCCGCACGAAAGAGCGGATGACATACACCGACGTCAACGCCATTCTCACGGACCGCACGCCGGGGCTGGAGCGACGCTATCGTGCGCTGATCCCGGCGTTCGAGCGGATGCAGGCGCTCTACACGATTCTTCGCGCGCGGCGCGAGGCGCGGGGCTCGATCGATTTCGATCTGCCCGAGGCCGCCGTCCTGTTGAGCGAGAGCGGCGAGATCGAGTCCATCCAGGCGAGCGAGCGCAACATCGCCCATCGCCTCATCGAAGAGTTCATGCTGGCGGCGAACGAGACGGTGGCGCAGGAGCTTGTCTTCGCCAATCAGCCGGGGATCTTCCGCGTGCACCAGCAGCCCGACCCGCGCAGGCTGGAAGACCTCCGCGAGATCCTCAAGGAGTTCAAGCTGACCCTCCGCGGCGACGTCGAGGAAATCCGTCCGGCGGAGCTGCAGCGGATCCTCAAAGCGGTGCAGGGGACGCCCGAGGAGCGGTTCCTGACGAACGTCATCCTCCGCTCGATGAAGCGCGCCTTCTACTCACCCGAGGACCTCGGCCATTTCGCGCTGTCGATGGAGCACTACTGCCATTTCACGTCGCCCATCCGCCGCTATCCCGATCTCATGGTGCACCGCCGGCTGCACGAACTGACCGCCGGGGGCGCGCTGCACGGCGAGCGCCTGCAGAACGTCGAGCGCGCGCATCCGCTGATCGCCGCGCAGTCGAGCGAGCGCGAACGCCGCGCGGAAGAAGCGGAACGCGAGGTGCTGGAGTGGAAGAAGGTCATCTTCATGCGCGACAAAGTGGGTCAGGCCTTCTCCGGGATGGTCACCGGCGTCGCGCCTTTCGGCGTCTTCGTCGACCTCGATGACATCTTCGTGCAGGGAATGGTGCCGATCGCCACCGTCGGCGGCGACTACTGGGTCTACCGCGAACGCGAACACCGCCTGGTCGGCCAGGCGACGCATCGCGAGATGCGCCTCGGCGATCACGTGACGGTGGAGGTCAAGTCCATCGACGAGGACCGCCGCCAGATCGAGTTCCGCCTGCTCGCGGTCGCTGGCGCTCCGATTGCAACCCGGGAGCGATAGAACCATGGACCTTGGGAACCTGGTTGGCAGACGCGTGGCGCTGGAGAACCGCCTGCAGAACGAGCGAGAAGGGCCGCCGGACGCGCGCACACGGGAGTACGAGCGCGAATACCGCGAGCTGCAGAAGGAGCTTGCCGCGGCGTTCCGCCGGGGGAACGAAGAGCGCGAGCGCATCACGCTGATGCTGGAGATGATGCGCATCCTGGAGAATCGCCTGGTGTACCTGCAGAACTTCGTCGTCGATGCCACGCCGGATGACCGGGCGCTCGCGTCGCTGGTGACGCGGTTCATCGATCAGATCCTGCGGGACCGGAACCCGACGCTGACGATGCTCGAGGCGACGTACTACCGCGCCGTCGCCTCGCTGTACGCCGGCGACCTGGGAGCGGCGCGGCAGGGGTTCGGCCTGGCGTGCGCCTCCGAGGAATCGGACGAGACCAACGACATCAAGTACAAGTCGTACGTGATCCTGGGGCACCTCCTGCACGAGGCCCGCGACTACGCGAGGGCGCGCCAGTTGCACGATCAGTCGCTGCGGTATTCGACGAACGGCAACGTGACGGCGCAGGCGCTGGCGCTGAAGGCGCTGAACTCCTACGCCCTCGGCGAGATCGACGACGCGCTGCGCCTCTTCCGCGAATCGCTCGCGCTCTTCGATCCCCATCAGCCCTTCTTCAACTCCTACTTCTACCGCAACGCGCTGCTCTTCTGCGGCGCCATCTGCTTCGACCGCGGCGACCTGCGCGGCGCCGAGGAGTCCTACGCGCGCGTCGTGGAAAGCGTCGAACAGCACTCGTATGATTTCTTCGATGCGCTCATCCACCTCGGGCGCATCCACTACCGCCGGCAGCGCTGGGACGATGCGCTCGCTGCCTTCGAAAAGGCGGAGCAGTCGCACCGGTTCGGAGAAAACGAGTACCTCGTGGACACCTGGTTCTGGATCGCCCGAGCGCAACTGAAGCGCAACGACCGCGCCGAGGCCCGCCGCTATCTCGAGAAGGTCGCCTCCTCGCCCGTCAGGTACGACAAGAAGCCGCAGGCGGCGGAGCTGCTTCGAAAAATCGCCTGACGCGCGACCTCCAGTTGTGCGGAATGACACAGCCGGTCTGCAAACCGGATCGTTACAATCCATCTGATGCCACAGGGCCCGGACGTGCCGATGACGAACCCGCCGATCCGAACCCTCGCTGGAGTGCTCCTCTTCCTCTGTGCATCGGCGGTGTCGGCCGGCCCGTCCTCCCTCGTCAGGGGGAACCCGGACGGGCATGTCACGGTCGTTTCGGTACCCCGCG
>DATFUW010000351.1:0-2686 GCA_035260605.1 Thermoanaerobaculia bacterium
CCATAGTGGCGGATGCGCACGAAGCGCCGGGGCAGTACGTGCACAAGGAAGCGGCGGAGGAACTCGGAGGCCGCGCATGTTTCGCGGGCTACACGACAAACCTCTGAAGCAGCAGAAGCAGCGAATTCAGAAGTACTTGCGCCGCCGCGCGACCTACGGCTACGGCTTGTTACCTAGCGTGCGGGTCGCTGCGTAGCCGTGCGATGTCGAGCGGCCTGCGCGTGCTTTCGCCCTGAGGCGGAGCATGCCGGCGTCGATCGACCTCGCGTGCGGTCGGTGCGGCACGCCATGCTTTCGGCCGTGGTGGCGTGGGCGGATCGCCGGCTCGCCGGCGATCGAGCTCGGCTGCACCGCCGGCGCCTCGCTCCCGCCACTGGATAAGATGGTCGTGGAGGTTGTGCCGGTGATGATCAGTTTCCTCCTCGCTGCCGTGGTCCTCACGGCAGATCAGGGCAGTGCAGTGCAGGTGCGGATCCCGGACGAGCCGGGCTTGAAATCGGTCCACGTGGTCTGGCGAGAGGAGAACGTCCCCGCGTTTCGGGCCGGCGACACCTGGACCACGATTCTCGGTGTCGATCTCGATGCAACGCCGGGCCGGCACCCGGCCGAGGCCGTGATGATGATGGGCGACGGCCGCGTCGAGAAGCGCGAGATCAACATCGAGGTCAGCGAAAAGAAGTTTCCCGTCAGCCGGTTGACGGTCAGCCGCCGCTTCGTCGAACTCAGCAAAGCGGACCTGGAGCGTGCCGGCCGTGAGGCCAAGGAAACGCAAACAATCTACGCGCGCATCACCACCGACATCGTCCCCGACGAGCCGTTCATCGTTCCCATTCCCGGAGCCACCGGCAGGAACTTCGGAGTGCGGCGCGTGCTCAACGGCAAGCCTCGCGCCCCGCATTCCGGCGCCGACCTGCACGCGAAGACCGGTACGCCGGTCCACGCCACGAATCGAGGCCGCGTCGTCCTCGCCAAGAGCCTCTTCTTCACCGGCAACACCGTGATCCTCGACCACGGACTGGGCATCGATTCGCTCTATGCCCACCTCTCTCGCATCGATGTGAAGCCGGGGGAAATGGTCGGCAACGGCCAGATCATCGGACTCGCCGGCGCCACCGGCCGCGTCACCGGGCCGCATCTGCATTGGGCCATGCGGGTGCAGGGAGCGCGGGTCGATCCGTTCTCGCTCGTCCCCTGAGATCGGCCGCCGGATCGCGCGGTAGAATCGCCCAAACGAAAGGAAGGTCTCTCATGCGCCGAATCGCATTCGGCCTCGCGATCGTTTTCGTCTCCGTTCCCCTGCTCGCCCAGGCCGCCAGCACGTTCGCCTTCCGCCTCCGCATCGACGGGATGACCGGAGACCTCGGTGCCGGAACGGCGTTTTTCAAATCGTGCACCGGCCTGGAGTCGACCACCGAGGTCGTCGAGTACCGCGAAGGCGGCGAGAGCGGAACCATCCGCAAAATCCCTGGGACGCTGCGGTACGGCAACATCACACTGAAGCGCGGCATCACCGCGGACAACTCGCTGGCGCTGTGGCGCGGGCTTCTGGAGGACGGGCACTTCGATCAGGCGCGCAGGAGCGGAACGATCGTGCTCGTGGACAAGGCCAACCGCGAGATCGCGCGCTGGAACCTCGTCAACGCCTGGCCGGCGCGGCTCTCGATCGAGGCCGACGAGACCAGCGGAGACCCGCAGGAGATCATGGTCATCGCCGTCGATGCCAGCCGCCGCCCGTGAGCGCGTCAGGCGCGATGTCTACCGTTTCGCTCGTACCGCATGACCACGGCACCAAGGGACGCATTTCGCAAGACAACGAGCGCGTGCGAGGAGAATCGCCGCGTTCACAATGCTAATGTTAGCCCCTCGTGGAATTCGACATCTTCTTCTCCATCTGCCAGACGGAGGTCCACGGGTACCTGCCGAGCGAGCGGGTCATGTTCGAGAACTTCTTCGAACAGGTCGAGCTCGCCGACCGGCTCGGTTTCGGCACGGCGTGGGTCGCCGAGTCGCATCTCTCCACCGAGGTGCAGAAGAGGAATCCGGGGGCGGTGATCCCGAACTTCACCGGCGAGATCGCGCTCAACACCGATATCCTCCAGCTCGGCCACCGCATCTTCGCGCGGACGGAGCGTATCGGAGTCGGCTCGGCCATCCTCAACATCCTCTGCAACGGCGGCCCCATCGCCGCGGCCGAACGGGTGAAGACGTTCCTGGCGCTCCATGGGCTCGATCCGAACGAGCAGCGCCTGCTGACGATCGGCTTCGCCTCCGGGCGCTTCCCCTACATCAACGTTCCCTACGGGATCGTCCCGCGGAACGATTTCGAAGAGCGGAACTGGCGCGCAGTCAAGAACGCGATCTTCGAAGAGGCCACCGAGATCTTTCTACGGCTCCTCAAGGGCGAGACGCTCAACTCCTCCATGATCGCCACCCGCTACGCCGGCGAGACTCCCATCGAGCCGCGATGGGTCTTCCCGAACCTGAAGATCATTCCGCAGGACGTGCGCATGGAGCTGCTGCGGCTGATGATCGGCTCGCACGATCCCGACCTGCAGATCTTCGCCAACACCATCCTTCCGGTCGGCGTCTTCAACCTCTCCATCACCCCGGGCGCGGAGATCGAGGAGACGAACGCGCGGATGGCCACGAAGTACCAGGGGACGTGGCAGCGGCGGCTGATGCCGCG
>DATFUW010000352.1:0-3002 GCA_035260605.1 Thermoanaerobaculia bacterium
GCGCTGGAAGATGGCCACCAGGACCTTTCGCCCTTTCGTCGTGGCCGCATTGGCCATCTTCACGAAGACGTTCGGAAGGAGCCCGCCGCCGACGAGTGCCAGGCCGGAGGATTTCAGGAAACAGCGTCGATCGATCATGGCAGTCTCCAGAGGTTTTCAACGCCGCTGAAATTCGGGGCTCCCGAGGATCAGTCCGGCGATCATCGGAAGGCGCGCGTTCTCGCCGGCATCGTCCGCCGGCATCCGCGATCGGATCGTGGCACGCGTGGCCTCGGTCAGATCGCCGCCGGTCATGGCCATCGCCAGGTGGTCGACGTCCGAGCCGAGCGCCGCCACGTCGGTGTGCACGCCCGGGAGCCGGTTCGCGGCGAGCGCCAGCGCGAAGTTCAGCCGATTGATCAGCGCTCCGGTATTGATCCAGGCATCCGCCTTGTCGGAGTAGCCAGTCGGCGGCTGCGCACCGTAGAGCGGCTCGCCGATTTGCCGCAGCGCGCGGGCGATCGGCAGCGGATCGTCGACCGTCGCCTGCACGGCGCGAAGTGCCGAGATCACGTATTCGAATGGAGTCTTGACCTTGGCATGATCGGCGGCCGGGTCCCAGAACTCCGGACTGCCGATCACCGCCTTCACGGTCTCGCGGAGATCGCCGCCGGTGTCGAGGAACTTCCTGGCGACGCGATCGACGAGTGCGGCCGGCGGATCATCCGAAACGAGGCGCTGGCAGAGCTGCAGGGCGATGTGGTGCGCGGTCGCCGGATGATGCGCCAGGACGTGGATGATGCGAAGTCCCTCGTCCATCCCGCCGCCGGCGGGGAAATGGATGCCGAGAACGCTCTTCGATCCTTCGTCGTGCAGCGCGGGACGGAAGCGGAACTCGCCGGTGGCGCGGTCGATCGACCAGCCGGTGAAGACGCGCGCGAGCTCGGTGACGTCCGTCTGCGTGTAGCCGCCGTCGACGCCGAGGGTGTGCAGCTCCATGATCTCGCGCGCGTAGTTCTCGTTGATTCCTCCTTTGTTCGCCATCTCGGGACGGCGTATGGCGAGCCTGCGCTGCACGCGCGGGTCGCGACGCCCGCGATCGGCCACGGAGCGTGCGTTGTCGAGATAGAAGAGCATGGCCGGCGATTTCGCCGTCGCCAGGAGCAGGTCCTCGAAGCGCCCCCAGATGTGCGGACGGATGGTGTCGCGTTCGTAACTCGTCAGCAGGAATCGATCGATTCCCTTCCCGGCGAAGACGTTGAAGTGATTCATCCAGAAGTCGACCATGACCTCGTTGAGCTGCCGCTCGGAGAACTCCGCGCGGACGATCCGCTGCGCGACGAGCTCGCCGAGGACGCGCCGGCTGTTCTGCCGCAATTCGCGGATGGCTTCCGGATCGGATGCGGCCTGGTCGTGCTTCCGCTCGCGCCGCGCCTGCACCACCGGCTGATAGAACTCGCGCATCAGCTCGGCGTTCGTCATCCGCAGCGTTTCGAAAGTCCGGACGCGCGCCTCGACTGCCGAGTCGTCGATCCGTTCGGGTTGAAGCTGCCGGTCGATCCAGACGCCGACCCCTTCTGCCATCACGCGGTCGACCTCGCCGGGACGCGGCCCGAAGGCCAGCCGGTCGAGCGCGTGCAGCGCGCGCTGGCGTTCCGTCAGATGCGAATCGGGAGCGGCGCCGGTCAGGAGCAGCAGCGCGCTCAGCGGGACGAGGAGACGTTTCATGGAGGGTTAGACGGGCGGGGGAAAACTGCGTTTACGGAACAGCCCCGCGCCGATCTCTCACACCCGCGGCACGAGCCATCCCCCGACCGCCCTCGCTTCCCACCCGAACAGTTCCCGCACGACCTCGGGCCGCATGACCTCGGACGGCGCGGCGTCGAGGGCCAGCGCCCCTTCGCGCATGACCAGCATGCGATCGCAGTAGGCCGCGGCGAAGTTGAGATCGTGCGTGGCGTAGAGCACGGTCGTTCCGGTGCGGTCGACGATCTCGCGCAGCAGCGCCGAGACCTGCTGGACGTGCGACAGATCGAGCGCCGTGAGTGGCTCATCGAGCAGCACGAGCTTCGGATGCGCGGCCAGGACGCGGGCCAGAAAGACGCGCTTCCGCTCTCCGCCCGACATCTCGTCGAGGTACCGCTCGGCGAGCTCCGCGGCGTCGCAGAGCGCCAGCGCGCGGCCGGCCTCGTCGTAGTCGGCATCGCTTTCCCACTCGAATCGCCCGAGAAACGGAGCGCGGCCGGAGACCACGACGTCAATGGCCCGCATCGGAAATGCCGGATCAGGATCCTGCGGGAGATAGCCGACGCGCCGCGCGTACTCCTTCGGCGGCCACTCGCGAATGTCGCGTTCCTCGAAGAGGACGGCGCCGCGCTGCGGCGCGAGGACGCGCGCCACGAGCTTGAGCAGTGTCGATTTTCCCGAGCCGTTCGGACCGGTAATGGCCACGAGCTGCTTCGGGCGGAACGATGCGCTGCAGTCGCGGACCGCGGGACGCGACCGCGTTTCGAGCCGGTCGTAGGAAAACGAAACGCCCTCGAGCCGCAGCATCAGCGGCTCCTCCGCAGCAGTGACAGAAAGAACGGCACGCCGAGGATCGCGGTGAATGCGCCGACCGGAAGCTCGGACGACGGGAGCGCGACACGCGAAGCGAGGTCGGCGAGCACCAGCAACGTCGCGCCGCCGAGCGCGCAGAGCGGAAGGAGCGCGCGGAAGTCCCGCCGCCAGATCAGCCGGATCAGATGCGGCACCAGCAGGCCGACGAAGCCGATGATCCCGCTCACCGCGACCGCGGCGCCCGTGACGATCGACGACACGGCGAAGCCAATCCGCTGTACGCGTTCCACATCGACGCCCCGCGACTTCGCGTCGTCGGCGCCGAAGGCGAACATGCGGATGTCGTTGGCGATGACCGACAAGGCGATCATGGCCGCGGCGACGAAGAGGGCGAGCAGGACCACGTCGCTCCACGTCGCGCCGAACAGCGTCCCCATCATCCAGCGCACGGCCGATGCGAGGTC
>DATFUW010000353.1:0-2089 GCA_035260605.1 Thermoanaerobaculia bacterium
CAGCCGCGGTGACGATCACCACCGGGATGATGAAGAGCCACCCCTCCGGGGCCAGGCGCATCCGTGGCATGGCCACATACTATGCAAATCTCGAGTCCATGCCGAGCGGAGCGAACCTGTGCGATGAAACTCGTGCCCACCAATCAAAAGGGGTTCCGTTCGGAACCCCCTTTTCTCTTTGCCACTTTGGAGGTCTTCTACGCGACGTTGCTCGTCTCGTAGGACCGAATCCGCGATGCCATCTGATCCTTCAGCTGGAGTTTGCGCTTCTTCAGCGTTTTCTCTTCGAGCTCTTCCTCGATGGACACCTGGGCTTTGGTGGCCAGTTCGCCGAGGCGTGATTCGCAGGCGTGATGCTCTTCGACCCACTGACGGAATTCATCGTCATCGGCGCTGAGAATTCGCTGAATGTCTTCGGTGCGATTCGGCATCCCGTATCCTCCTTGGAATCGATTCTAGCACTGCAAACAACGGAGATTCTGAATATTTCCCGCATCATTTAACCGTCGTATAATCAAAGAGTTGAGCCTGCTCACGGAGAGGGTGAACCGCATCGCCGGCGGCGCGCTGGCGATCGCCGTTCTCGCGGCGTGGATCACTCCGTTTCAGCGCGATTTATTCATCGGCGACGAGACCAAGTACGGTCAGGTCGTCCGGGAAATGCGGCACACCGGCGCATTCTTTCTGCCGACGCTGAACGGCGTCCCCTTCACGCACAAGCCGCCTCTGCATTTCTGGATCGTCGACCTCCTCACAGTTCCGCTGGGCATCAATTCCCTCTGGGCGTTCGTCCTCCCTTCGCTTCTCATGCTGCTGCTGTTGCTGTGGCTGATGTGGAGGATGGGAGGTCCGGTCGCCGCGTTCGTCTGCATCACTTCCCTGATGGTCTGGGGCTCCGCGCAGACGGCGCGCATGGACGTCAGTTTCACGGCGTTCCTGGTCCTCGGCGCGTGGATGATGCTGCGCGCATTCGAGCGCGACGACGGCCGCGCGATGCTCGGCTCCGGCGTGGCGCTCGGGATCGCCACCCTGATCAAAGGACCGATGGCCCCGGTGATCGGAATCGTCCTGTACGGGATCGAGGCCTGGCGCCGGCACCGGCGTCCGCGCGCGGCGGATCTCGGCGCGTTTGCGGTGATGGCCGCTGTCCCGCTCGCCTGGTTCGTACCGGCGATGGCCATGGGCGGCGCGGCGTACACGCACGAGGTCATCATGAAGCAGACCGTCGGCCGCGCGGTCTCGGCCTGGGTGCATCACGCGCCGGTCTACTTTTATCTGCTGCATCTGCCGCTCGACCTCTTCCCCTGGTTCATCCCGGCGCTGTTCGCGCTGCGCCGCGCGAACCGTTTCTACCTGAGCTGGATCGTGGCGGTGCTGGTCCCGTACTCTCTGATCAGCAGCAAGCTGGACATCTACATGATGGCCATGATCCCCGCCGTGGCGCTGATGATCGGGGACGCGGTCCGGGAGCGCCGTTTCGGAACGGGCCCGAATCTCGTCAGCCTCGCGCTGCTGCTGTTCCTGGGGATCGCCGGGCTGGTGATCCCGGTCGCACGCCTGAAAGGTCCCGAGGCGGCGATGATCGGCCTCCCGTCGGTGCGCATGATGTTCGCGGTCCTCGCCGCGGCGGCGCTGGTGGCTTTGATCGCCACGTGGCGCTCGCTGCTCGGGTCGACGCTGGCCGTCGGGCTCGTGCCGATCGTGATGATGATCTACCTCGCGGCGGCGCTGATGCCGATGATCAACGACATCGCCAGCACGCGGCGGCTGATCGCCGCACTGGAGCGGCAGCACGTGCCCGCAGACCGGATCGCGCTGTACAGTTGCCCCGAATTGTGGAGCCGCGATCTTCCGCCGGAGCTCGAGCGCGTGCGCTACGTCGATGCGCAGGACATCGATCACCCAGCGGTCATCGCCACGAGCCGGGCGCACGCGGCCGAGATCGCGCCGGCGCTCACGGCGTTTCACCGCGTCGAGTCGGTGCGCATGATCGGGAAACGGTTCGATGTCTATCGCCGCTAAACGAAACCTGGCCTCGGCGATCTTCGTCGCCCTCCTTCTGCTGTCGGTCTTCTGGCCGGCCCCGGTC
>DATFUW010000354.1:0-2218 GCA_035260605.1 Thermoanaerobaculia bacterium
ACGCGCCGTAGTCGGTCAGCGAGACGACCTTCCCCTTCACCTTCGTGCCGAGCGGATAGCGCACCACGACGTCCGACCAGGGATCGGGTGTCTTCTGCTTGTATCCCAGCGACACACGCTCGGCCTGCGCATCGAACTTCAGGACCACGACCTCGATCTCGTCGCTGACGTTGAAGTACTCGGACGGATGGTTGATGCGGCCCCAGGAGATGTCGGTGATGTGCAGCAGGCCGTCGACCCCGCCGAGGTCGACGAAGACGCCGTAGTCGGTGATGTTCTTGACCACACCGTGCGTGAGCTGCCCTTCCTGCAGGCGTGTGAACGTCGCCGCTTTCTGCGCCTGTTGCTCGACCTCGACGATCGCGCGGCGCGACAGCACGACGTTGTTGCGCTTCCGATCGAAGGAGACGATCTTGAATTTCGACTCCAGGCCGCGGAGGGAATCGAGGTTCTTGACCGGCTTGGTATCGATGAGCGAGCCCGGCAGGAAGGCCTTCACGCCGCCGACGTCGACCGCCAGCCCGCCCTTGACGCGGTCGACGATGCGCCCGGAGATCGGCTGGTCGGCCTTGTACGCCGCCTCGATTCGGTCCCAGACCAGCATCCGTTCGGCCTTCTCCCGCGACAGAATCACGTACCCGCTGGGGTCTTCCATCCGCTCGATGAAGACCTCGATCTCGTCGCCGGGCTTGACCGTCACCGTTCCTTCGTACGTCCGGACTTCGGTGAGCGGCAGCAGTCCCTCCGACTTATATCCGACGTCGATGACGACCTCGTTGGGCATCAGTTTCAGGACACGGCCGCGGACGATGTCCCCTTCCGACAGGCTGGCCATCCGCTTTTCGTAGATATCGAGCAGCTGTTCCATCCCGAGGTTTTCCAGGTCGCCGGTATCGGCGGGGCGCTGGTTTTCACCGGGCTTCTTGGGGTTGTCGGACGGCATGAAAAGGGGGTACCTCCTGGAAACTCCGGCCCGTACAATCAACAGCTAACTTGTTGACAGGCGTTGAAATCGGAGTCTATCAGAAGAACGATGCACGATGAAGGATGAACAGGGCGGCGGTCCCTCGTTCATCGCTCGTTCATCGTTTTTCGCACCGTACCGACAATCGCCTCCACGACCTCATCAATGGAGAGGTTCGAGGTGTCGATGACCACATAGCTCTCATCCCAGCGCAGGGGGGAGTCGGCCCTTGTGGTGTCCTGCTCGTCACGGGCCAGGGTCTCGGCGAGGACGGTCTCGAAGTTTGCCCCCGCTCCTCTGGCCTGCAGCTCGTCGAAACGGCGGCGGGCGCGGACCTCGGGGTGCGCCCGGAGGAAGAACTTGTGCGGCGTCTCGGGAAAGACTTTCGTGCCGATGTCGCGTCCCTCCAGCACTCCCCCGTTGCGCCGGCCGAGCTCCTGCTGCAGGCGCACGAGCGCCCGGCGGACCGTGGGGACCGTCGAGACGTCGCTGGCGGCCATGCTGACCTGGGGCGTGCGGATCGCAGCCGAAACGTCCTCGCCGTTGAGCAACACGCGTGGCCGATCGCCGGGAAGGAAGTCGATCCGCGTTCGCGCCGTCAGTCGTCCCAGCTCCCCCTCGTCGTGTGTGTCGATCTTCTCGCGCAGGGCGGCGAGCCCGATGGCGCGGTACATCGCGCCGGTATCGATGTGCGGGATGGCGAGCGCGCTCGCGACGCGGCGGCTGGCTGTCGATTTGCCGACGCCGGAGGGTCCGTCGATGGCGACGATGAGGTTCACGGCAGTCTGGCCATCCTGAGCCGCGCAGAGGCGCGTCGGAAATCCCTGGGGGCACTCGCGCCTCAGGATGACGTCACGATCTCCGTACTTTTCCGCGCTTCACGCCGGTGGCTGCGGTCTTCTTTCTCGACTTCGGCCGCGCGGCGCGCCGCTGTCGCGGCGGCTTCGGCTCCTTCATGGTGGCCAGCATCTTCACTTCGCTCTTGGTCAGCTCGCGCCACACGCCGGGTGTGAGCTTCGGATCGGCGATGGGTCCGATGCCCACGCGCTTGAGTTTGGTCACCGGGTGGCCCATCGCCTGAAACATCTTGCGGATCTGCTGCGTGCGCCCTTCGTGAAGTCGGACTTCGAACCAGGAGTTCCCCTCGTCACCGTTGCGGCCGGTGGTGCGGATGCGCTCGATGTGGCAGGGAAGCGTGCGCTTGCCGTCGAGGGTGATGCCGCGCTGCAGCTTGTCGATCAACCGCTGCTCGGG
>DATFUW010000355.1:0-2560 GCA_035260605.1 Thermoanaerobaculia bacterium
CTTCATCACCGTGGAGAATCCCATCCACTATTTCGCCGCCGTGACCAGCGAGACCTTCGCCCGTGACGGCGTCGCCATCCACGGGCAGATCGTGCTGACACCGCGGGACGAGCGGCCGGACTGGCGCCCCGTCGCGCAGCAATCCACTCCGCTCAGCGTCGTGGTCTACGTCATCAACAAGAAGAGCCAGAACCACTACGCGGAGGAACTGGTGAAGATGCTCGGCGCCGAAAGGAAGAAGGAGGGCTCCTGGGAGGCCGGCACGAGCGTGGTGACCGACTGGATCGTCGGCAAGCTCGGCGTCCCCGCCGAAGAGTTCCATCAGATCGACGGCTCCGGCCTCTCCCGCGACAACCGCGCCTCGGCGAACGCATTCATCCACCTGCTGCGCTTCATGTGGAGCACGCCGTGGCGCGAGGACTTCGTCAGCTCGCTCCCGTATTCCGGCGATCCCGACTCGAAATTCGGAAAGCGCCTCCGTTCCTCTCCTTACGCACGCCAGGTCTTCGCCAAGACCGGATACATCGTCGGCGTCGTCGGCCTCTCGGGGTATGTGCACGGCGCGAGCGGGAAGATCTACGCGTTCTCATTCATCTTCAACAACTATCACGTCGGCGTGTACGCCGTGTACCGCCTGCAGGATGAGATGCTGAAGGAGATCATCAAGAACGGATGAAGAGCGACGTCGTCGTTTTCTCCCTCTGCAGCTTCGCTCTCGGACTGATCATCGGATCGCTCCTGATCGGCCCGCATCTGCGCTCCACCGCGCCGGCCCCGGCCCCTGCCGTCGAGGCGCCGGCGGGAAGCGCCGGCCCAGCCGCAGGCCCGGGTGCCAACCCGATGGGAGCAGTGCGCGCACAACTCGCGACCCTGCAGAAGCGGATCGAGCAGGACCCGCGCGATGCCGAGGCCCTCGGGCAGCTCGGCGAGATGTATATGGAGGCCGCGAAATTTTCGCAGGCCATCGGCTATCTCGAACGCGCGCTCGCCATCCGCGAGGATGCAAACGTGCGCAGCGACCTCGGCTTCTGCTACCGCCAGAGCAAGGAGCCGGACAAGGCGCTCGCCGCCTTCCAGCAGGCCTCGCGGGACGCTCCCGACCAGTGGCAGCCGCTGTTCAACGAGGCCTACGTCCTCGGCGAGCTCCACCGCGTCGACGAGGAGCGCGCGCTGGTGGCCCGGCTGCGGCAGATGGGGGCCGATCCCGAGGCGGTGAAACGCCTCGAACGACAACTGGGAGAGTAGCCGCGCCGCGAGGCAATTCGCCGTCTGCCGCCCCTGTTCTATACTCAATCGATGAGCGATGAACGCGGAGTCAGCGAAATCCCGGTGATTGGGCGCATCGACCTGCACGAGGTCGACAGGAACGAGCCGGCGCCTTCGGAGCGCTTCGCGGAAGCGGTGCCCGTCGCCCTGACCTTCGATGATGTCCTGCTCCGTCCGGCGAAGTCGGAACTCCATCCGAACTTCGTCGACACCTCCACCCGCCTGACGAAAGACATCCACCTGAACATCCCCATCCTTTCCGCGGCGATGGACACGGTGACCGAGGCGCGGCTGGCGATCGCCATGGCGCAGCAGGGCGGGCTCGGCATCATTCATAAGAACATGAGCATCGAGCAGCAGGCCGAGGAGGTCGACAAGGTCAAGCGCTCCGAGGCTGGGATGATCGTCGATCCGGTGACCATGCGGCCGTGGCAGTTGATCTCCGAGGCGCTGGAGGTGATGGAGAAGTACAAGATCTCCGGCGTTCCGGTGACCGACGCGAACGGCAAGCTGGTGGGCATCCTGACCAACCGCGATCTGCGGTTCGAGACGCGCTTCGATCTGCCGATCTCGGAACGGATGACGAAGGACGACCTGATCACCGTTCCGGTGGGCACCACGCTCGAGCAGGCGCGCGAAGTCCTGCACCAGCACCGCATCGAGAAGCTGCTGGTCGTCGATCCGAACGGCGACCTCAAAGGGCTGATCACGGTCAAGGACATCCAGAAGGCGCGGCGCTATCCGCAGGCGGCCAAAGACCCGCTCGGGCGGCTGCGCGTCGGCGCGGCGATCGGAGTGGGGAAGGAAGGCCTGGATCGCGCCCGCGCGCTGATCGACGCCAAGGTCGACGTCGTGGTCATCGATTCGGCGCACGCGCATTCCGCGGGCGTTCTGGAAGTGATCCGGCAGTTCAAGAAGCTCTTTCCCGACACGCCGCTGATCGCCGGGAACGTGGCCACGTACGAGGGCACGCGCGATCTGATCGAGCTGGGCGTCGACGCGGTGAAAGTCGGCATCGGGCCGGGATCGATCTGTACCACGCGCGTCGTCGCCGGCGCCGGCGTGCCGCAGATCACCGCGGTGATGGAGTGCGCGCGCGCCGCCGAGAAGTACGACATTCCCATCATCAGCGACGGCGGGATCAAGTTCTCCGGCGACGTCACCAAGGCCATCGCCGCGGGAGCGCACACGGTCATGATCGGATCGCTCTTCGCCGGCACCGACGAGGCGCCGGGCGAGACGATCCTCTACCAGGGGCGGACGTTCAAAGCCTACCGCGGAATGGGGTCCATCG
>DATFUW010000356.1:0-3818 GCA_035260605.1 Thermoanaerobaculia bacterium
TGCCACGACCGCTACCTCGACCTCGCGCGCGCGGAGCGAGGCGGCCACTTCGAGGCCGATGAACCCCGCGCCGATGATCGCTGCCCCCCGCCCCTTCTGCGCGGCGGCGATGATGGCCCGGCTGTCGGCCAGCGTTCGCAGCACATGCACGTGCGGCTGCTCGCTGCCGGCGATCGGCAGCCGGATCGGCTCGGCACCGGTCGCCAGCAGCACGGCGTCGAAGGCGGCCGACGACCCGTCGTCCAGCGTCAGCTTTCTGCTGCCCGCATCGAGCCCGGTGACACGGCGCCCGCTGCGCAGCTCGATGCGCTGTTCCTTGTAGAACTCCGGCGGTCGGAGGGGAATCCATTCCTCCGGCGCGTTCCCTGCGAGGTATTCCTTCGAGAGGTTCGGCCGGTCGACCGGCACCGTCGGCTCCGCGCCGTACAGCGTGATCGAACCGTCGAAGCCGCGGCGGCGCAGCATCTCCGCCG
Source organism: Thermoanaerobaculia bacterium (assembly GCA_035260605.1). Lineage (GTDB taxonomy): Bacteria > Acidobacteriota > Thermoanaerobaculia > Gp7-AA8 > Gp7-AA8 > Gp7-AA10. The sequence continues at coordinate 474 of DATFUW010000356.1, forward strand.
CTGCATTGCCCGCGGCCCCCCCTCCGACGATGGCCACCGACTGGAGCCCCGGTTTCAGTCGGGAACGAGCGGCCGAAGCCGGCGCTCCGGAATCGGGGTTCGCTTCGCCGACGAAGATCCGGTCGCCGCGCTGCTCGGCCTTCCATCTCTTCACCGGATTGAGCGCCGGAGCGCGCAAAGCCTCGCCGGTCCGCAGATCGAAACAGGCGTGGTGCCAGGGGCAGCGGATGGTCTCGCCGACGATCAGCCCTTCGCCCAGCGGTCCTCCGTAGTGCGAACACGTCGCGCCGATGGCGAAGAGCTCTCCGTTTCGGCGCGTGAGCAGCACCGCCTCGCCGTTCGCGTGGCCGGTGATCATGCCGCCGTCGGGGAGGTCGGCCGCGGCGATTCCAGCTCCCAGATCGGGTCCCTTCAGTTCGTTTTGCATAGCCGCAGAAACTCCGAACGGCTCGTCGCATCGCTGCGCAACGTGCCGAGCATCGACGAAGTCACCATTTCCGTGTCCTGCTGCCGCACGCCGCGACATCCCATGCAGAGATGATGCGCGCGCAGCACGACGGCCGTGCCGCGGGCCTCGAGATGCGCCATGATCGCCTCGGCGATCTCGCGCGTCATCCGCTCCTGCACCTGCAGGCGCCGCGCGAAGCAGTTCACCAGGCGGGCGAGTTTACTGATTCCCACGACCTTGCCGGGAAGATACCCGATGCACGCCGTTCCGCGGAACGGCAGCAGGTGATGCTCGCAGGTCGAGTAGAAGGAGATTCCGGTGAGGATGATCAGCTCGTCGCTTTCCTCCTCGAACGTGCGCGAGAGGATCTCGGCGGGGTCGTCATCGTAGCCGGCGGTCATCTCCCGCAGCGCCTTCACCACGCGGGCAGGAGTGTCGGCGAGACCCTCACGTGACGGGTCTTCCCCGACGAAGCGAAGGAGCTCGGCGACTGCCGCTTCGGCCGCGCGTTGCGGAACGGTGTTCAATGGAGTGGGCAGAGTTGACGACATAAGTTTCTCCTTCGCAATATTTTGCAAGCATTGTATTGCTAAAGTCAAGGGGCAAGAAAAAGGCGCCGGAGTGCCGGCGCCGGGAAACGACCGGCTACTTGGAGGCCGCGGGAGCAGGCAGCTTCCTGACCGCCTCGATGTTGATGCCGACGGTGACGTCGTCGCTGAGCATCAAGCCGCCATTGTCGAGCGTCTTGTTCCACGTGATCCCGTAGTCCTGGCGGTTGAGCTGCGTGTTGATGCTGAAGCCCGCGCGCTCGTTGCCCCAAGGATCCTTGATGAAACCGCCGAACTCGACCGGGAGGGTGATCGTCTTCGTCACTCCGTGCATCGTGAACTGGCCGGTGACGTCGTACGAGTCCTTGCGCGCGCCCGGCTTCACGCTGGTGCTCTTGAAGGTGATCTCCGGATATTTGGCGACCTCGAAGAAATTGGCGCTGCGGAGGTCGTTGTCGCGATTCGCGACGCCGGTGTTGATGGACGAGGCATTGATGGTGAACTCGACCGACGAGCCGGCGGGATTGGCGCGGTCGAGCATGATGCTGCCCTTGAAATCGTCGAACCGGCCGCTGACGTGGCTCACCATGTGCCGGATCTGGAAGGTGGCCTCGGAATGATTCCGATCGACCACGAAGGTATCGGCTGCGAATGCGCTCGCAGCGAGCAGCAGGGCGACAGCGGTACTGAGCAGAGACTTCATGAATTACTCCTCCTGTCTATTTTTCCTGGAGCGCGTTGCGCAGCCGGTCGAGCAGTTCGACCAGATGCGCGAGCTCCTTTTTGTTCACGGACCCGAAAGCGCGGTCGGCGGCGGCGCGCATGGGCGCATCGAGCGCTGCCAGCAGAGCGAGGCCGGCGGCGGTGATGCGGCAGTAGACGCAGCGCCGGTCGTCGGCGGACCGCCTGCGGGAGACGAGCTTCTTGACCTCCAAGCGGTCGACGAGGCGGGTGATACCGGGGGTCTGTTCGAGCATGCGCGCGGCGATCTCCAGGGTGGGAAGGCCGTCGGCGCCGGCGCCGCGGAGGATGCGCAGCACGTTGTACTGCTGCATGGTGATGCCGTGCCGCTCGACGACGCCGCCCATGCGGCGGCGGAAGACGTCGGTAGTCCGCAGCATCGTGACCAAGGCCTCTTCCCCCTTCGAGGCGAACGGCTTCCGCTGCTTGATGTCGTCGAGGACGGACATGCGGACGATACGCTACCGGTGAATAGTTGATTGGTCAAGTAGTGTCGCAACGCACCGACCGAACGTCACCGAAACGTTGCTGCGCCGCCGTCCGCTCCGCCGGACTGCGGAACGCCCCGGCGATCGTCGACCCCGATCCGCTCATCCCCGCCCACGCCGCCCCCGCCTCGATCAGACGCGTCTTCAGCGCGTGGAACTGCGGGAACTTCGCGAAGACGGCTTCCTCGAAGTCGTTCACCAGCTCCGTGGCGTGGTCCAGAAGCCCGTCGGCGATCATCGCCCGATAGCGCTCCAGTCCGAGAGGCGCCGAGAACCGCCGCACCATCCCGTACGCCTCCGCGGTCAGCACCCGCTCGGCCGGCATCAGCAGCAGCAGCGGCACCGGCGCCACACGGTCGAGCGGCACGAGCACCTCTCCTCGCCCCGTGGCGTACGCCGTCCCGCCGCGCAGGAAGAAAGGAACGTCCGATCCGAGCGAGAGCGCGACGCGCGGGTCGGTGCACCCGAACGCCTGCAGCACCGCCGCCGCGTCCGCCGAGCCCCCGCCCAACCCTCCTCCCGCCGGAATCCGCTTCTGGAGATGCATGCGCGCCGTGACGCCGATGGCCTTCGCGGCGCGGAGGACGAGGTTCGAGTCATCGACGGGGATGGACGGATCGCTGCAGGTCAGCGTGAGCGCCGAATCAGGCTCGATCGTCAGCTCGTCGCACAGCGAGATCGTCTGGAAGAGCGTCTCGATGTCGTGATAGCCGTCGGCGCGCCTGCCGGTCACGCGCAGCGCCCAGTTGATCTTCGCGTACGCCCGAATCATGGGGTCTTCTCTGTCGACGATCGAGGCTCCGCGACCTGCCCGCCGAGATAGTCGATCTCCACGTGGCGCTCACCGCGGTCGATGAGCACCCGCCGCGGCGGGTAGACGGGCGGTTCGTAGGTCACGACCACGTCGCCGAAGGTCGCCTGTTGCATGCCGGTTGCGGCGTAGGTGACGGAGCCGAGCGTGGCGGGGGGAAGGCCCACCAGCAACTCGGCGATCGACTCGGTGGGCAGCGTCGACCCGAAGATGCCGTAGCTGCCGGCAAAGTCGGAAGCCTTCCCCTCCCATTTGGTGCCGTGCACGTCGTCCTCGAACGAGATCCGGTCGTGCGCCGCGTGCAGCCGC
>DATFUW010000357.1:0-2453 GCA_035260605.1 Thermoanaerobaculia bacterium
GTCTCGAGTGAGTCCAGGAACCCGGACGGCTCCTTCCTGCATCGCGACTTTCGAGGCCGGCATGTCTCGTTTCGGAGGATCGCCACGCCGGGCGCGAAGGAAGCCACGGGAGAGTTCGATCTGCCGAAGCCGGTGTTCGACTTTGCCGGCGGGATGTGGGGCCTCCTGCTGGCGTCGTTCCCCCTTCACCCGGGCTACCGCGCCACGTTTTCGGCAATCGACGAGTTCAAAGACACGATGGTCGACGTCTCGCTGAACGTCCGCGGCAGGGAGATGGTCGATGCCGGATCTCGAGGGAAGGTCGAAGCCTGGGTCGCCGAAGTCGGCCCGTACACGTTCTGGCTGACGAAGGAAGCTCCGTACGTCATTCGCCTCACGTTCGTCGGTGCGAGGAAGAACATCGCGAAGTGGGAAATACTCTGAAGAGCGCCGCCGTCCGGGGTCAGTCCGCCGGGCACCGCAGCGTGCATTGCCGGATCTGTCGCGCGGAGATCTCTCTGAGGAACGACGGAGTCAGGCCGAACTCCCGCCGGAATGCCGCGGTGAAGTGACTGTGGCTGGAGAACCCCGCCGAGCACGCCACGTCGGAAAGATCGCGCCGTCCCGCTTCCATCGATGCCAGCGCCGCACGCAACCGCAGACGATTGAGGTAGCGATGCAGGGTGAATCCGGTCTCCGCTCGAAAGAGCCGGCAGAGATGCGGGACCGAGACTCCGACCGCGGCGGCGATCTCGGCCAGCAGAAGGGGACGGTCGTAGCCGGCGGCCAGGATCCGCTTCGCCATGACGACTCTGTCGTGCGCGTCGGCAGGCTGCGCGAACGCGGCTTCGGCTCGTCCCGGACCGCCGCCGGCATCGTTCCACGACTGCCGGAGGAGGTCGATCAGCATCTCCTCGACCTCCATCGCGTCGGCCGCGGTTCCGGCCGCAAGACGCCGGTGCAACAACGAAAGGAGGAGATGCGAACGCGGAGCGACCGGGATCGCGAGCCTGCGGGGTGGAGTTCCCGCGCATCCCGGATTCACGTCGGAGAGGATCTCTGCGGATACGACGAGGCTGATTCCTTCGTCCCCTTTCCGAAGTGGATGCCAGATCTGGTACGGCTCTCCAGCATGCAGCAGGACCGCGGTCATCGGATCGGCAAGTGTGTGTCCGCGCGGCCCGCGAATCTCGAACGCACCGCCGAGAACGAAGGCCACTTCGTGATGCGTCTGCGCCTCTTCGGCCCCCGGTCCGCCATTCGTTCTCCGGCAGTGCCACGAATGCAAGCTCACCGTCGAGCTTTGAAACAGCCACCGAACCGCAACGTCGGAGCTTCCGGAGGTCGTGGAATCCCGGACCGATCCCATCCGTCCTCGATTACGCGGCGGGCGGCGATTCGCTCGCCCCGGAGCCGTGGTTTCACCGATCTGTGACCTCGCTGTACGGCGTCCTGCATTCGCACCGCGAGGCGAGGCCTCGTTCCAGGCAATCAGCCGAGGGGAGTTCCCACAACCGTTTCTTCCGGAGGCCGAGATGTTCCACCTCCCCACCAGGCCTGATTTTGGCGGCCGGGGCACTTCACCGGGAGCGGGGCGCTGGACGTCGTGGCAGCCGCGCGAGGCGGACGCGAGTTGGTTCTCTTCGCGGGCGATGGAAAAGGCGGATTCGCAGCCCCACAAATCATCGATCTCGATGGCCGCGTGACCGCGCTCGCCGCCGGCAAGTTCGGAACCGATCGTGCGTTCGACAGCCTACTGGTCGGACTCGAGGGTTCGCGGAAGGCGTTCTCCGTGGTCCGCTTCGCCGGTACCCACGAGGGGTTGGCGATCTCGGCCGAGTTCGATTTCGACGCCCCCGTCTCCAGCATCGCCCTGGGCAATCTCGGCGATCCCGATCCCGACGCCGCCGTTCTCGCCGGCGGGCGCGTGATGCTCATTCACTCCTCTTCCATGCAGGCCGAAAAGCTCGCGCTGCCGGTATCGGCCCGAGCCATGGCACTGAGGTCGTTCATCCATGACCGCGACCCGCGAAACCAGATCGCGCTTCTGACCGCGGACGGCTCGCTGGACATCGCCGCGCACAAGAGCTTCGACCCGCGACCATTCACGACCGAAGAGATCCGCGCCATGCGCAAACCGGTGGTGACCGGGCGGCCGAATCCTCTCCCCATGCGGATGTCCTCCGCGGAGCCTTGGAAGATCGTGGAGACCATCAGCACGACGGCCGGATCCGGTGCCGCCGCTCCAGCACCGTTGCTGGTGGCCACGCGCATCTCGGGCACTGCCGCGGATGACGTCATGCTCCTCGACGGGAGGCGGATGATCGTCATCTCCCACCCGAACCTGCCGGCCCGGCACGACGACGTTTCTTCGCGGCGTGATTTCGTCGCGGCCCTGCGCCGGCAGACCCGTGGCGGCGCTGGCAGTCCGCGTGAACATCGACGGACGCCCCGGTCTCCTGGCGCTCAACGAG
>DATFUW010000358.1:0-4093 GCA_035260605.1 Thermoanaerobaculia bacterium
CGTCCGCGCCGCTGGCCCACCAGCCGGCGAGCGGCTCGAGGTTCGGATGCTCGCCGACGATCCACAGATCGTCGAGCCCGAAGTTCTTCATCACGCGCGCCGCCGCGCCGACGTTGCCGGCCTCCTTCGGCTCGACGAGCACGATGCGAATCCGGCTCATTGCCCGGCAGCATAGCGTCCGCCTTATGCTTACGCCATGAAGAAGAGCCTGCTTGCCCTCGCATTCCTTCTGTCGATGTCCGCATTTGCGCAGCAAACCACCATCATCAAGGCCGGCACGCTGATCGACGGGACCTCGGCGCAGCCGAAGCACGATCAGGTGATCGTCATCCGCGGGGACCGCATCGAGAGCGTCGGACCGGCGATGCCCTCGCTCGCGGGCGCGAAGGTGATCGATCTGTCGAACATGACCGTCCTTCCCGGCCTGATCGACACGCATACGCACATCTTTCTCCAGGGCGAAGATCCGGCACTCGGCGGCTACGACATCCAGTTGCTCAAGTTCCCGCTCGCCTACCGCACGGCACGAGCGACGGTGTCGGCGCGGCGCGCGCTCGAACAGGGATTCACGACCATTCGCGACGTGGAGACCGAAGGGGCCGGCTACGGCGACGTCGGGATCAAGATGGCCATCAACGAAGGGCGGATCCCCGGCCCGCGGATGTTCGTGGTCACGCGGGCCATCTCCACCACCGGCGGCTACGACCTCGAGGGGTACGCGCCGGAAATCACTGTCCCGAAAGGGGCGCAGTTGATCGACGGCCCGGTCGAGGCGCGCAAGGCGGCGCGCGAGCAACTCGATCACGGCGCCGACTGGATCAAGGTCTACATGACGCACCGCTCGTGGCTCGACCGGCAGGGCAATCTCGTGTCGCAACCGACGCTGACGGTCGACGAGCTGAAGGCCATCGTCGACGAAGCGCACGGCTGGGGGAAGAAAGTGGCCTGTCACGCCTACAACGGCATCGGGCTGCAGCGCGCGCTCGACGGCGGCTGCGACTCGATCGAGCACGGGCTCGACATCAGCGACGCGCAGATCGCGCAGATGTTGCGCCAGGGGACGTGGTACGTGCCGACGCTTTCCGTCTACTACAGCCACAACGCACCGGCCGACACCGCGGCGGGAAAGCGCGACCGGAAGCGCTGGCAGCTCCACGGGCCGTCGTTCCAGCGCGCGCTGAAGGCGGGAGTGAAGATCGCCTACGGAACCGACGACGGCGGCTTCTCGTGGGAGGAGCCGGAGGCGCAGGAATTCGCGCGCATGGTGGAGTTCGGCATGACGCCCATGGACGCCATCCGCGCCGCCACCTCGCGCGCCGCCGAACTGCTCGACATGCAGGGAGACCTCGGCGTGATCGCTCCGGGGGCCTATGCCGACGTGATCGCCGTCAGCGGCGATCCGCTGCACGACGTGAACGTCCTCGAGCACGTGAGCTTCGTCATGAAGGGCGGCGCGGTCTTTCGACAGTGAGGCGCGCCTGGCATCTCGCAGCCGGCCGGAGCCGACCCTACTTACGGCGCCAGCGGTTCGACAGGGTTGAACTGATCGATGACCCGCGCCCACTCGGCGATGTAGCGGTCGCGCGGGACGCGGAACCAGACGTCGAACTCGGTGGCGTGCGGCGCCGATCCTTCCAGCACGTAGACGAAGCCGGCGTGCTCGAAGATGACGATCTGCCAGTCGACGTCGGCGTCGTCGACCGGCTCGCCGATCGATCCGAGGGGAACGTCTTCGGCGACGAAGTGCCGCATGTCGCGATCCACGTTGTCCCAGTAGGGAAACCCGGCCAGCTCGCCGTGCGAAGGGCTGACGAACTGCACGTGCTGCCCGAACTCCTCGGAATCGCTCAGCTCGATTGCGAAGTCGCCGATCGTCGGAAACTCGCTCAGATCGAGCGCGCCGAGCGCTTCGGCGTAGGTCGACGTCGCCAGTTCGAGCGGCGCGGAGTTTCTGAAGACTCTCATTGCCGAGAAATCGTCGTGACCTCTTGCGTGTCGTTGTTCGTGACCGACGCGAAGGCCCAGAGGCTCGGATCGCCCGGAATCGGCGGATCGATCGTGATGCGCAGCGGACCCTTCCCCGCGAGCTGCGGATACGCCACGGTGAGATCGTCGATCCGCACGGATGCCGGATCGTGTCCCGTCGGAAAGACGACGGATTCGACGAGCGCATCGCCGCCCGACAGCGGCTGAATCCGCAGGTGAATGCCGGGCGGAATTCCAAGATCGTCGATGCGCAACGTGCCCCGAAAGCGCGGATCCGACGGCACGTTCAGCAGTTCCAGCGGGTGATCGAAGAAGTCCTTCTCGCGGACCACCGCAATCTCGGTCCCCAACGCCTCCGCCCGGCGCGAGAGGTCGCGGACCAGGAGCCCGAAGAACAACTTCGATGCCGTCTGCCGCGGAATGTACGCAACCACACCGCCAGGCGTGTTGACGGTCGATCGCACGGCCTGGTGCGGCGGCGGCAGCCCGCTGACACTCAGGATGAAGTGACAGGCTGGATTGACGAAGATCGCCGGCAGCAGCACGACGACCGGATCGTCGCTCGCATTGTCCAGATGCAAGTCGGTCGTCCATTGAGAACCGAAAGCTCCCGGACCAGAGAACGTCACCGGAAAGAGCACCGGTTCGAAAAATGCCGGGGCCGGTGTCCCGTCCTGCGCGACGTAATCGAACGCCGCCGTCGAGTGCAACACCGTGCCGCTGCCGTATTCGATTGTGACGTCCACGGGCGCGGGATCGTGCGCCGGCGCGGCGATGACGATGTGATCGAAGTCGGGAACACGCACTACGCTGGCGGGATTGCCGCCAACCTTCACTGTATACGGATCGCAAACGATCGGCGATGGACCGGTTGCGCAATGAATCAGGTTCTTGCCTGTGATCGACTGCCCCGGGAACGCGGCATTTGGCACGACCTCGAACGGCGGCGCGGCGTCCTGCACGATGAGTCTCCCCTCGGCGAGGGCGATGAGAATCATCGGAGTTCCCGCGACGACGTCGTAGACGCCGGCCGGCAGGACGCCCAGATCGACCGGCAGATCGATCGGAGCAGCCCCCGCCTGCACGGAACAGTCCGACAGCGTGATGGAGATCGCGGCCCCGATGGAGACCGTCGGGTTGCACCCCGAGAAATTGCCGACGACGTGCGCCGCCACCGGCGTGCGGGACGTCGGATTCGGCGGATCGAATCGAATCGACGGGCCGGATGACGAAGCGAATGCCGATGCGGCGACGAGAAGGAACGAAAGGACCGTGGAAGCCGGGCGCATGATGTCCTCGATTCTATGCGGTTCCCGGTGATGACAGAATGCACGACACACAGGAGGTCCGATGATCAACAGGTGCCTCATTGTTCTTCTCGCCACTGCCACGGTCGCGTCCGTTCAGGCTCAGCCGGCCCACATTGTCCTTCAGGCCACGCCGAAGACGGTCACCTGGGGCCGTTATGACCCGCATACGCCGCCTGTCCTGCGGATCAGGTCGGGAGACATCGTCGAGGTGCACACGCTGATCACCTCGACGCCGTCGCGGCTGGAAGGCGCCGGCGTGCCGCCCGATCAGGTCGAGCAGTCGCTGCGCGACATCGTGCGTGAGGTGACCGACCGCGGGCCCGGCGGACACATCCTCACCGGACCGATCTACGTCGACGGCGCGGAACCCGGCGATGTGCTCGAAGTGCGCCTGCTGTCAATCGATCTGGCGATCCCGTACGCCTACAACGGATTCCGTCCCGGCCGCGGGTTCCTTCCCGACGACTACCCGTACGCGCGGATGAAGATCATCCCGCTCGATCGCGCGCGGATGGTGGCCCACTTCGCCCCCGGCATCGACATCCCGTTGCATCCGTTCTTCGGCAGCATGGGGGTGGCGCCGCCCGAAGCGGTCGGGCGGCTCGACAGCGCGCCACCATGGATTCATGCGGGCAATCTCGACAACAAGGAGCTCGTCGCCGGGACGACGCTCTACATCCCGGTGCACGCGAAGGGGGCGCTGTTTGAAATCGGCGACGGTCACGCCGGACAGGGCGACGGCGAGGTCGTCGCTGTTTGAAATCGGCGACGGTCACGCCGGACAGGGCGACGGCGAG
>DATFUW010000359.1:0-5149 GCA_035260605.1 Thermoanaerobaculia bacterium
GCAAAAGAATCCGCAGGTGATCGAGAGGCCGATTCACGCATTTATGGTCTCGGCGCCGCCCCCGCCGCCTCCGCCGCCCGCCGGCGGAGCGGGGACACGGGCGACGCCGAAGGCACACGTCGAGACACCAAAGGTCCAGCCGACGTTTCACCAGCCGACGGAAGTGCCGAGGGAGGTCCCACAGAGCGAGAACACCGAGACGGCCCGGACGGACACCGGCGTGGCGGGAGGCGTGGCGGGCGGGGTGGTGGGCGGCGTGGTGGGGGGAACGCTCGGCGGGCAGCTCGGGGGAACGCTCGGCGGTACCGGGACGGCCCTGCACGTCGGCGGCGACGTGAAAGCCCCTGTGGCGAAATTTCGAATAGATCCGGAGTACACGGAACTCGCGCGCAAGGCGCGCGTCGAAGGAATCGTGATCATCGAGGCCATCATCGATCAGAACGGAAATGTGACGGACGCCCGCATCCTCAAGGGGCTGCCGTTCGGACTCGAACAGTCGGCGCTCGATGCGGTCAAACGCTGGAAATTCGTTCCCGGAACGCTCAACGGGCAGCCGGTGCCGGTCTTTTACGATCTGACGATTAATTTCCGGCTGGAGTAAGCGGAGGAGAAGTTCGATGGACGGTCAGAGTTTCAGTCTACTCGGGATGTGGGCCAGCATGAACTGGGTGGCGCGCGGCGTGGTGATCGTGCTGGCGCTGATGTCGATCTGGTCACTGACGATCGCCTTCGAACGGCTGTGGCGCTTTCAACGCGCCAGGCGCGAGTCACTGGCCGTGGCCTTCGGCGTGACGCCGCTGCTGAAAATGCACAAGCTCGAGGACGCGATCCACCTCACCAGCGATCCGCGTTACGCGCACAGCCATCTGGCGCGCGTCCTCCGTGCCGGCCTGACCGAGTTTCAGTACGAGACGACGCAGTCGCTCCCGGAGGACTTCGACATCGTGGCCTCCGGACAGCGGGCCATCGAGCGCGAGACACTGATGACCACCGCGGAGATGAAGAAGGGACTCGGAAACCTGGCCACGATCTCCACGACCGCACCGTTCATCGGTCTGTTCGGCACCGTGGCCGGCATCATCCACGCGTTCCAGGGGATGGCTATCACCGGATCGGGCGGGCTGGGAGCGGTGTCTGCCGGCATCGCGGAAGCGCTGGTCACGACGGCGTTCGGGCTGTTCGTGGCCATCCCCGCGGTCTGGCTCTACAACTACTTCCTCAACAAGGTCGACCGCTTCACGGTGGAGATGTCGAACTCGTCGTCCCAGCTGATCGACTACTTCATCAAGAACGAAGCGAAGGTCCGCGCCGGTCAGGCGGCCGCGGCCCGGAGGTAATTCCCCCATGGCATTCGGACCGGGCGGCGGCAGTCCCGACGAAATCAAGGGCGACATCAACGTCACGCCGCTGGTCGATGTCTGCCTCGTGCTGCTCATCATCTTCATGGTGGTCACGCCGATGCTCCAGCAGGGCGTCGACGTCCTGCTGCCCGAAGGGCCGCACGCGGAGAAGAAGCCGGGCAAAGAAGGCGACCTGATCATCTCCATCAAACAGGACGGAACGGTCTTCGTGGGGCAGGACTGGATCCCGGACCGCGACCTCCCGCGCTATCTGAAAGCGGAACACGACAAGAACCCTGGGCGCTCGGTCATGCTCAAGGCCGACCGGCGGATCAACTACGGTAAGGTGCGGACGGTGCTGAAGGCGGCCAACGACGCGCAGTTCTCCGGTGTGGCGATCCTCACCGAGAATCAGGAAGCGGGCGCGCAGATCGCGAAAGGGCGGAGCTGATGGCCTACGGAGGCAGCGCGGGCCGAGGCGTCCGTTCGGAGATCAACATCACGCCGCTGGTCGACGTGGTGCTGGTGCTGCTGATCATCTTCATGGTGGCCACGCCGATCCTGCAGATGGGTCTGGACGTCGAAGTCCCGCCGAAGGTGGAGATCCACGGCGCCCCGCCGCCGTCAGAGCAGACCCAGCTCGTGGTCACGGTGAAGCACGACGGGATCTACCTCAATACACAGAAGGTCGGTTCGCCCCGCGAACTGGCGAATCGGATCGGCGCGCAGATGCAGAACCGCAAACCGGCCGACCGCGTGGTCTTCATCAATGCCGAGAACGACGTGCCGTTCCAGAACGCCGTCACGGCGATGGATGCAGCGCACGAGGGAGGCGCGGTGAAGATCGGCTTCCTGACGGACGTGCCCAAATGAGGCAGCGTGGCGGAGGCGTGTCGGAATCGAACCAACCCTTCGACGCTTCCGCGCCGAAACAACGGTTTTGAAGACCGCGGAGGCCACCAGACCCCATTCGCCTCCAGGCGAGAACGGCGCGCAGAGTAACAGAGGACGAGGAATCAAGAATTTCGAAATTCTCCGTTCCCCGTACAATCCTCCCGAATGCCCGACATTCTCCCGTTCTTCGCCTTCGCCCTCGGTGCGGTCGTGGGAAGTTTCCTCAACGTGGTCATTCATCGCTATCCGCGGGAAGAGTCGATCGTCTTCCCGCCGAGTCACTGCCCGCACTGCCGCGCGGCGATCCGCTGGTACGACAACGTGCCGATCCTCAGCTACGTCGTGCTGCGCGGGCGGTGCCGCGCCTGCCATGGGCCGATCTCCCCGCGCTATCCTCTCGTCGAACTAGCGAACGCCGGGTTCTACCTGGCGATCTACCTGAACACCGGACCGACGCTCGGCTTTCTCTTCATCGCGGCGATCGTGTCGATGCTCATCGCCCTCATCTACATCGACGCCGAGATCCAGATCCTCCCCGACGCGATCGACCTTCCGGGGATTGCCATCGGCATCGCCATCGGCGCACTGGGACTCGGCCTTCTCGATCCGACCCTGGTGCTCAGCGAGACCTTCGTCGACGCGCTGATCGGCGCGGGGATCGGCGCCGGAATCCTGGTCGTGGTGATCGCCGCCTACTGGCTGGTGCGCAAGGTCGAAGGGATGGGACAGGGAGACGTGAAGATGCTGGCCATGATCGGGGCGGTGCTCGGATGGCGCGCCGTCCCGGCGGTGCTGCTGCTGGCCTCCATCGCCGGCGCGGTGGTCGGGGTGCCGCTGGCGATGCGCAGCGGGCGGGGGATGCAGTTTCCCCTGCCCTTCGGCGTGTTTCTCGGAATCGCCGCGTTGGCCATCCTCTTCTTTGGCCCTACACTCTGGGCATGGTATCTGGCAGTTCTGCTTCGCTGACCAAGATCAGCTTCCGGCGTGACGTGCGGCTGTTCTTCGGGTCGTGGGCAGGCTTTCTGGCCATCCTGCTGCTCTTCCTTCTCGTCCTGCTGCAGAGCTTTCTGGCGCGGACCCGCGATGTGACCCAGGAGAACTGGTCGAACATCGCCCGGGTGAGCATCGACGAAATCGAACGCAGCAATCTGCTCGCCGACACCGGCTCGCTCGAGGCCTCACTGACCATGCTGGAGACGCGCTACGGCATCGCCGGCATCACGGTCATGCGGCCCGGATCGCAGGTGCAGGTCGGCGTACCACCAACACAGGACGGCGTGCAGTCGCTGATTCGGAGGACCCAGGGAATCACGCTGATTTTCGTGTTCGACGCGTCGATGCTGAACACGATGACGCGCACCTACTGGGCGACGGCGGCCATCTGCATCCTGGCGACGCTCATCGCCTCGGTGCTGCTGATCTTCTATCTCCCGCGGATCACGAAGCCGGTGGAACAGATGCTCGACGAGGCCGCACAACTCGAAGAGCGTGAGCCGGGCCGCGACGAGCAGCAATACCTGCTGGAGACCTTCCGCAAATCGATCTCCACGCTGCGCGCGCAGGAGGCGGAGCTCAAGCGGATGCACGATGCGCAGAAAGAACGCGCCGACGACCTGGAGCGCGTGACCGCGGCGCTGACCAGGAGTCTCACCTCGGGGTTCCTGGCGATCGATCCGCGGGGGCGCGTGGTGGAGATCAACACGGCCGGCCGCGAGATCCTCCATCCCCCGGCCGAGGCCTCCGGCATGACGGTGGAAGAGGCCTTCGGACAAAGCGCGTTCTCCGAGGACATCCTGTCGGCCGTCGAACAGCGGGTGGCACTCACCCGCGTGGAACTGCAGATGGGAAAGACCATCGTCGGGCTCTCGACGGTGCCGCTGGTGAGCGAGCGCCAGCAATTCCTCGGGATGCTGGCCCTCTTCACCGACCTGACGCACATCCGCGACCTCGAGACGCGCATCCGCGAAATGCAGACGCTGGCCGATCTGGGTGAGATCTCCGCCGGGATCGCGCACGAGTTCCGCAACTCGCTGGCCGCGATCCTCGGCTATCTGCGCCTGGTGCGGATGGAACCGCTCGGCGAGAAGCCGCGCGCTTCGGTCGAACGCGCGGAGCGCGAGGCGTCGCAGCTCTCGTCGGCCGTCGACAGCCTGCTGACCTTCGCCCGTCCGATGACCCTGAACCGGACACAGGTCGATCTGCTCGATCTCGTCTCCGAGGTCGTGCGGAAGATCGATGCGCCGGCCGAGGTGCGGATCGAATGCGGCGGCGAGCATGCGGCAATCCATGCCGACGCCGCGCTGCTGAGCCGGGCGGTCGAGAATCTGGTGCGCAACGCCGTCGACTCCGTCCGCGAGAAAGGAAGCGGGACGGTGCGGGTCTCGGTCTCCGCATCGCCGCGGCCATTGGTGCGGGTCGAAGACGATGGTGTGGGCCTCGATCCGGCCGACGTGCCGCGTCTGCTGCTCCCCTTCCAGTCGCAGAAGCCGAGCGGCTACGGGCTGGGGCTGCCGCTGACGCGGAAGATCGCCGTGCTGCACGGCGGGTCGCTCGAACTGACCGGGGGGCCGGGACGGGGGGCCGCGGCCACGATCGAGTTCTATGCCGCCGAGCCTGCACCAGTGTTACAATTTGTAACAAACGAAGCTCAGTAGACGTCTGGTGACCACAGTCACCTGGTCCGTAACTCACTGGATAAGCAGTCGTTAAAGACCAACCTGTGCCATGGCACAGGCGCTGCGTAAGAGGAGCATCCATGCGAAGCAGGTTCAGGCATTCCTCCGGCGGCTTCACGCTCATCGAGATGCTGGTGGTTCTGGCGCTGATCGGGATCCTCAGCCTCATCTCGGTACCGGCATTCGTGAACATGCGGAACGAAAACGTTTTCCGCGCGGACCTGCGGACGATCACGCACG
>DATFUW010000360.1:0-4623 GCA_035260605.1 Thermoanaerobaculia bacterium
CGCCGGAAGGGCTGCTCGCCGAGACCATCCGGGCGATCAACGAACTGACCCTGCCGATCGTGTCCGTCGACCTGCCGAGCGGCGCAAACGCGTCCTCCGGCGAGCCGTTCGATCCGTGCGTGCAGGCCTCGCTGACGGTGAGCTTCGCGGCGCCGAAGCTCTGCCACGTCTTCGATCCCGCGGCCACGCTCTGCGGCGAGGTGATCGTCGCCGACATCTCCATTCCCGACGCGGCGGTGCAGGACGAGAATGTCCTGCTCGCGCTGACCACGCCGGCCGACGTCCGCCCGCACATCGCGCCGCGCGCCGCGGCCACGCACAAGGGGACCTACGGACACGTTGGCATCGTCGCCGGATCGTTCGGGCGGAGCGGCGCGGCAGTGATGTGCGCCCGCGGCGCCATCCGCAGCGGCGCGGGGCTGGTCAGCGTCGCCAGCGATCCCGAGGCCGCGCGGCTGGTCAATGCAGGATCGATCGAGTCCATGACCCTCCCCGCCGATCTGATCGATTCCCGCCCCGAGGTGGCCCGCTTCCTCGAGGGGAAAGACGCCGTGCTGATCGGTCCCGGACTGCGCGACGACGAGGAGAGCTACTCGTTCGTGCGCGACATCGCGGGCCCGATCGAGCAGCCGCTGATCATCGACGCCTCCGGTCTGAATGCCTTCGCCGGAAAGGCGAAGGATCTGAACCCACACGCGCGGCCCCGCATCATCACGCCGCATCCCGGCGAGATGGCACGGCTCCTGGGCACGAAGACGAGCGAGATACAGGCCGACCGGATCGGCACCGCGCGCAACGCCGCGCGCCTCTCGAACTGCATCGTCGTGCTGAAAGGGCATCAGACGCTGATCGCCGATCCCGACGGCCACGTCAACGTGAACCCGACGGGCAATCCCGGCATGGCCAGCGGAGGGATGGGCGATGTGCTGAGCGGCATGATCGCCGCGTTCCTGGCCCGCGGCGTCGACCCGTTCGATGCCGCCTGCGCCGCCGTCTACCTCCACGGATTCACCGGCGACCTGCTGAAGGAGGAGATGGGCGACACGGGGCTGGCGGCGATGGATCTGGCGGAGCGGATTCCGTTGGCGATCACGAACCTGCGGAAAGGATGAGGATGATTCGGCCGGCAAGCCGCGTCCTTGATCCTTCTGCCTTCATCCTTTATGCATGAATGGATCTGTGAGAGCGAAGAGGCGACCGCGGCGGCCGGCCGCGACATCGCCCGCCTCCTACCGCCCGACTCCGTGGTCCATCTGATCGGAGATCTCGGCAGCGGGAAGACGTTCCTGGTGCGCGCCATCGCCGCGGAGCTCGGCGCCGAGCCGCGCGAGGTCGCCTCGCCGACATTCGCCATCGTGCACGAGTACCCCCGCGCGGGCGGCCCGCCGATCATTCACATCGACGGCTACCGCCTCTCGGAGCACCGCCGCGAGTGGCTGGAGATCGGGATTCCCGAACTGCTGGCACAGCCGGGCATCAAGCTGATCGAGTGGCCAAAGCGCGAGTTCGAGGAGTTCGAGGACTCGCACGTGGAGATCAGAATCGAGGTACTCGAGGATCAAACGCGGCAAATAACGATGAACGGTGAGCGATGAACGCCGGACCCCCGCCTGGTTCATCGTTCATCTTTCGTGGTTCATCGTTAGAATTTCGGTTGTGACCATCACCACCGACGTCCTCGTCCGCCACGGCCTCACCGCAGACGAATACAAGCGCATCGAACAGATCCTGGGCCGCGCACCGAACGAGACCGAGCTGGGGATTTTCTCGGTCATGTGGTCGGAGCACTGCTCGTACAAATCGAGCCGCGTGCATCTTCGAAAGTTCCCCACCACCGGCCCGCGCGTGGTGCAGGGGCCCGGCGAAAACGCCGGCGTGATCGACATCGGCGACGGCTGGGTCGCGGCCTTCAAGATGGAATCGCACAACCATCCCTCGTTCATCGAGCCCTATCAGGGGGCGGCCACCGGCGTCGGCGGGATCCTGCGCGACATCTTCACCATGGGAGCGCGGCCCATCGCCTGCCTCGACTCCTTGCGCTTCGGCACGCTCGACGCGCCGCGCATGAAGTACCTCGTCGACGGCGTGGTGCGCGGCATCGGCGGCTACGGCAACTGCATCGGCATTCCCACGGTCGGCGGCGAGACCTCGTTCCACCCCTGTTACAACGGCAACATCCTGGTCAACGCGTTCGCCCTCGGCGTCACGAAGGCCGACAAGATCTTCAAGGGGACGGCGAGCGGCGTCGGGAACCCGGTGATCTACGTCGGATCGAAGACCGGCCGCGACGGCATTCACGGCGCGACCATGGCCTCCGCGGAGTTCGATGAGGCCTCGCAGGAGAAGCGCCCGACCGTGCAGGTCGGCGATCCCTTCACCGAGAAGCTGCTCCTCGAGGCCTGCCTCGAAGTGATGGACACCGACGCCGTTGTCGGGATCCAGGACATGGGGGCCGCGGGGCTGACCTCCTCGTCGTTCGAGATGGCGGGACGCGCCGGGACCGGCATCCGGCTCGATCTCGATGCGGTCCCGCTGCGGGAGAGCGGGATGACTCCATACGAGATCATGCTCTCCGAATCGCAGGAGCGGATGCTCATCGTGGCCAGGCGCGGACGCGAGGCCGAGGTCGTGCGCATCTTCGAGAAGTGGGACCTCGCCGGATCGATCGTGGGCGAAGTGACCGACGACGGTTTCGTGCGGATCTTCTGGCACGGCGAAGAGGTGGCGGCGATTCCCGTCGGCCCGATCTCCACCGAGGCGCCGGTGTACGAGCGCCCGATGCAGCCGCCGGCCTACCTGCAACGCATCACGCCGACGCTCTCGCGGGATCATGCGGCCGACAGCGACGTGACCGATACGCTCCTGCGTCTTCTCGCTTCGCCGAACCTCTGCTCGAAGCAGTGGATCATCGGCCAGTACGACACCACCGTGCGTACCAACACCATCGCCCGTCCGGAACAGCGCGACGCGGCGGTCGTCCGGGTGAAAGGCACCGGGCGCGCGCTGGCGATCACCTCCGACGTCAACCCGGTCTACTGCTATCTCGATCCGTACGAGGGCGGCCGGCAGGCGGTGGCCGAGGCGGCGCGCAACATCGCTGCGAGCGGCGGCCGTCCGGTGGCCGTCACCGACTGTCTCAACTTCGGCTCGCCGGAGCGGCCGGAGATCATGTGGCAGTTCGCCGAATGCATCCGCGGGATCAGCGAGGCCTGCCTGGCCCTCGGCACGCCGGTGGTCTCGGGCAACGTGTCCTTCTACAACGAGACCGAGGGGCGGGCCATCTACCCCACACCGACCGTGGGGATGGTCGGGATCCTGGAGGAGGAAGACACGGGGTGCGATCTCTTCTTTCCCGAGGCGGGGCTGGACGTCGTGCTCCTCGGCGAATCGCGCGACGAGCTCGGCGGATCGGAGTGGCAGCAGATGTTCCTGCCGGATGCGCTGTCCGCGCCCCCGCGCGTCGACCTGGACACCGAGAAGAAGCTGATCGATCTGCTGCTCGCCGCGTACGGCCGGCGGCTGATCCGCAGCGCGCACGACCTGTCGAACGGCGGTCTGGCGGTGGCGCTCGCCGAATGCGCCATGCGCGGCACCGGGTGTCACGTCGATCTGAGCGGACATGCGGACGCCGTCGACAGCGTCGCGCTGCTGTTCGGCGAATCGCAGGAACGGGCGATCGTTTCGACGAGCGACGGCGCCGCGCTGCTCCGTCTGGCGAAGGACCATGGCGTGCCCGCCATGCGCATCGGCCGGACCGAGCCGGCGACGTTTCTGATCCAGCGCAACGGCGTGCCGCTGGTCCGCACGACCGCACCTGAGCTCCATCGCGTCTGGAGCACCGCCTTCGCTCTCCTTCTCGGCGGCGACACGATCGACGACGTGATCCGCGGCGTCGGTGAGGAAGCGCCGGAAGTGATCGCCCACTGACGAATCAGAGCGCCGGGTGGACGGCGCGGGCCCGCAGCATGTCCTGCTGCGCTTCCTTCGCGCGCCCGAGGGCTCGCAGCACGCGGCTTCGGGCGACGAGTGCCACGACGAAGTCCGGCCGCAACTCGACGGCGCGCGACAGCTCGGTCAGGGCCTCGTCTTCCTTACCGAGCCGGTGCAGCAGAATGCCGAGGTCGGCGTGCAACTCCGGCACCCGCGGCTGCGCTTCAATGGCCTTGTGGAGGTCTTCGGCGGCCTGTTCGGTGTGGCCCAGGCCCGCTTCGGCGATGGCCGTCAGCCCCGGCCGCTGCGGCTCGTCCTCGCGCATGCGCGCGATCGTCTTCACGGCGCCGGCGTAGCGGCGGTGGCGCAGTTGCCCCGCGGCCAGATCGATCAGTGCCGTTTCGGGCGGGTGCTCGATCGACGCCAGCGCCTTCGACAGCGCGTCGAGCGCCGGTTGCGATCGCGGCTGCGCGCGGAGCACGGCCACCGCACGGTACGCATCGGCCAGCGGGCCATCCGGCAGGACCCCGCGATCGAACAGTGTCACGCCGTCGATCACCGGCTCGCGCTCCGCGAGCGGCGCGAGCAGATCGCCGGGCGGCGGACGGCGCTCGATCCGGTGATCGGTCATGACCACGTGCACCACGTCCTGCGTCCGCCGCCGCGGCATGTGGCAGGCGACGCAGTCGCCGG
>DATFUW010000361.1:0-5890 GCA_035260605.1 Thermoanaerobaculia bacterium
CCCGGGGCGATTAGGCGAGCGGGCAGATCGATTGTCACGAGTATTCCTCCCCCGTCCGCACGACATGCGCGGATGCGGCCCTGGTGCGCAGGCACCACGCGGCCTTCGATCCGTTCCGCCATTCGGTCGAAGTCGCGTGCCAGCGCGCCGACTTCGTCGTGGCGTCGCGTCTTCGCCAACGAGGGGCGGATCAGCGGATTCAACGCCACGCTGGAAGCGTATCTGGATGACGGAGTGGTCGTCGTCGTGCTCGCGAACCTCGACACGCAAGGCGACTCGAAAATCGCCTCCCAGCATGCGTCCGCGGCGCTTCACTGAGGGCGCGAAAGACTACAACGTGTAGTTCTTCTCCAGCAGCACTCTTGCCCTGCGGTCCCGCAGATTTCGGATCTGCGACTCGATGTCGCGCTCGAATGGAATCTTGCGGTGGCTGGCGTACACCGGCGCGTCGACGGTGATCTTCTTCAGCTCGTCGCCGAAGGTCTGCGGCGACAGGTGCGCGGTCTCGTCGGCCAGCGACTGCTGATCGTTCGGGAAGGACGCCTCGGTCACGATTGCCACGACGTTAGGTGTCTTGTTCGTCCGCTTCCAGATCTCCTCGGTCGGTCCGGTGTCGCCCGTGAAGGTGATCGCCTGTCCGTGCATCTCCACGATCGCCCCGAACGCCGGGATCTGATGGTCGACCTTGACCGAAGTCAGCCCCACGTCGTTGAAGGTGATCTTCTTTCCGGCGTTCAGCGCCCGATAATGCACGGCCGGCTTGGATGTCAGCGGGGAATTCAGTTTCGAGAAGTCCGGCCACACGAGTCCATTGAAGGTCGTCTCGATCAGAAGGTCCATGACCGGCCGGGCGGCGAAGATCGTCAGCGGCGGCGCGTTCTGGCTGTAGCGGTTCAGGATCAGATGCGGCAGGTCGCGCGTATGGTCGGCGTGCGTGTGCGTGATGTAGACGGCCTGGATGCGTGCCTGTTGGGAGAGCGAGAGCTTCGAGGTGAGCGTTCCGGCATCGACGGCGAGCCAGTCGTCGATCAGGTACCCCGTCAGGTTGTGTTCCGCGTCGGATGCGCCATACGCGCCCAGCACCTTGAGCCGCATTCGTGTCGTTGCCTGTCGCCGTGGGGGGCTGATGAGTATTCTTGCAGTGGAAACGCCCCATGTCCAGCGGCTTGCAACGTTCTGACGTGACCTCGCTCACGTTATTTCATCCATCGGTCCGCGAGTGGTTCGACACCGCGTTCGGATCGCCGACCCGCGCGCAGCAGCTCGGATGGCCGGCGATCGCCAAGGGCGACTGGACGCTGATCTTCGCTCCGACCGGCAGCGGGAAGACGCTCGCGGCGTTTCTCTGGTGTCTGGAACGGCTGCTGTTCGCTCCTCCTCCGGAGAAGGAGCGCCGCTGCCGGGCGATCTACATTTCCCCGCTCAAGGCGCTGGCGGTCGACGTAGAGCGGAATCTGCGCGTGCCGCTGGCTGGGATCGCCGAGGTGGCAGCGCGGCGCGGCGAGCGGCTGAGCATGCCTTCGATCGCCATCCGCACCGGCGACACGCCGAGCAGCGAGCGCAATCGCTTCCGCCGCGATCCGGCGGACATCCTGATCACCACGCCGGAGTCGCTCTACCTGATGCTGACTTCGGGCGTGCGCGACGTTCTACGGGGTGTGGAGACGGTCGTTATCGACGAGATCCACGCGCTCGTGCCGAACAAACGCGGCGCACATCTGGCGCTCTCGCTCGAACGGCTGGAACGGCTGACGGCCAGGCCGCCGCAGCGGATCGGCCTGTCGGCGACGCAGCGGCCGCTCGAGGAGGTCGCGCGATTCCTCTGCGGTGCCGGCGAGGATCGCTCCGTGGTTATCGTCGACACGGCGGAAAAGAAACAGCTCTCGCTACGGGTCGAAGTCCCGGTCGAGGAGATGGCCAGGCTCACGGGCGAGGATGCGGAATCGCGGCACTCGATCTGGCCGGCGATTCATCCGCGCCTGCTGGAGCTGATCCGCGCACACCGCTCGACGCTGCTTTTCGTCAATTCGCGGCGGCTCGCCGAACGGCTCGCGGCGGCGTTGAACGAGCTGGCCGGCGAGACGCTCGTGCAGGCGCACCATGGATCGATCGCCCGTGCCCAGCGGACGGAAATCGAGGAGAACCTCAAGTCCGGACGCCTCCCGGCGCTGGTGGCCACCTCGTCGCTCGAGCTGGGGATCGACATGGGAGCGATCGATCTGGTGATTCAGATCGAGTCGCCGCCGTCGATCGCCAGCGGCATGCAGCGCATCGGGCGTGCATCGCACCAGGTGGGGAGCGTCAGTTCGGGGATCATCGTTCCGAAATACCGCGGCGACCTGCTGGCCTGCGCCGCGGTCACGGATGCGATGCATCGGGGAGCGATCGAGCCGACGCGCATTCCGCGCAATCCACTCGACGTGCTGGCGCAGCAGATCGTGGCCATGGTCGCCGCGGACGACTGGAACGCCGATGAACTGTTCGCCGCGGTGCGCCGCGCCGCGCCGTTCGTCGAGCTGACGCGCAGCGCATTCGACGGAGTGCTCGACATGCTCTCCGGCCTCTATCCGTCGGACGAATTCGCGGAGCTGCGGCCGCGCGTCACGTGGGACCGCGGCTCGAACGGCCTCACGGCGCGGCCCGGCGCGAAACGGATCGCCATCACCAGCGGCGGGACGATTCCCGACCGCGGGCTCTACGGCGTCTTCCTCGCCGGCGCGGAGCGCGGCAGCGCACGCGTGGGCGAACTCGACGAGGAGATGGTGTTCGAGTCGCGCGTCGGCGAGACCTTCCTTCTCGGCGCATCGACCTGGCGCATCGAGGAGATCACGCACGATCGCGTTCTGGTCACCCCAGCTCCGGGGCAGCCGGGGAAGATGCCGTTCTGGAAGGCCGATGCCGCGGAGCGCACCGTTCCCTTCGGCATGGAGATCGGCAGACTGGTGCGCGAGGTCCGCGCCATGACGAAGGGCGAGGCGATCGCCCGCCTGATGCAGCAGCACGATCTCGACGAGCGCGCGGCGCACAATTTCCTGCAGTATCTCGACGACCAGCAGGCCGCGACCGGCGCAGTGCCCGACGACCGGACGATCGTCGTCGAGCGGGTCCTCGACGATCTCGGCGATTGGCGCGTCTGCGTGCTCACTCCCTTCGGCGGGAAGATCCACGCACCGTGGGCCATGGCCGTGACGGCCATCGTCCGCGAGGCCATGGCCGTCGATGTCGAGACGCTGTGGAGCGACGACGGATTCATCGTCCGATTCCCGGAGACGGACGTCCCGCCGCGCGCGGAACTGATGGTTCCCGCGAGCGACGCGGTCGAACAGCTCGTGATCCGGCAGCTCGGCGCCAGCTCGCTGTTCGCGGCGAAGTTCCGCGAGGCGGCCGCGCGGGCGCTGCTCCTCCCGCGCCACCGCCCGCAGGGACGCGCGCCGCTGTGGCAGCAGCGCAAGCGCGCTTACGATCTGCTGCAGGTGGCGTCGCGCTTCGGATCCTTCCCCATCATCCTGGAGGCCTATCGCGAAGTGCTGCGCGACGTCTTCGACGTTCCCGCACTGGTCGAGATCCTCCGCCGCATCCGCGACGGAGCGTTGCGCGTCGTCGTGGCCGACACCGAAAAGCCGTCGCCGTTCGCTGGGTCGCTGCTCTTCCGCTACGTGGCGAACTTCATCTACGACGGCGACGCACCGCTCGCCGAGCGGCGCGCGCAGGCGCTGGCCATCGATCAGGCACAGTTGCGCGAGCTCCTCGGCGAGCCGGAGCTCCGCGAGCTCCTCGATCTCGACGCGCTCGTGCAGCTCGAGGCGGAGTTGCAGCACCTCGACGAGCGCCACAAAGCGAAGTCCATCGATGCCGTCCACGATCTGCTGCTGCGCCTCGGCGATCTCACCACCGCGGAGATTCAGGCCAGGAGCGCCGGCGGGCTCGAGGCTCCCGCGGCGGCGCTGGAAGGGCAGCACCGCGTGCTCGAGGTGGCGATCGCCGGTGAGCGCCGCTGGATCGCCGCCGAGGACGCCAGCCGCTATCGCGACGCGCTGGGGACCGTGCTTTTGGATGGCATCCCCGAGCGGCTGCTGCAGCCGGTGGCCGATCCGCTCGGCGATCTCGTTCTCCGCTACGCCCGGACGCATGGACCGTTCACGCCGGCCGAGGCGGCGCGCCGCTACGGTCTCGGCACCGCGGTCGTGGCGCAGGCGCTCGAACGCTTTGTGGAACGCGGCCGCGTGATCGAGGGAGAGTTCCGCCCGGACGGGACGCAGCGCGAATGGTGCGAGGCCGAGGTCTTGCGGATGATCCGGCGACGGTCGCTGGCGAAACTGCGGCGCGAGACCGAGCCGGTCGACCTGCCGGCGTACGGGCGTCTGCTGACGTCGTGGCAGCACGTGACGCGGAAACGCCACGGCGTTGAGGCGCTGCTCGAGACCATCGAGCAACTGCAGGGCGTCGCCATGCCGGCCTCGATCTTCGAGAGCGAGATCCTCGCCGCGCGCATCGAGGAGTATCGTCCCTCGGACCTCGACATGCTCAGCGCCGCGGGAGAGATCGTGTGGGCCGGCGCCGGACGCCTCGGCGAGCACGATGGACGCATCACGCTGGTTCTGACGGATCAGTGGATGGGGAGCCCCGAAACGCCTTCGGGCGCGAACGCGCTCGCCGACCATCTCGCTTCGCATGGCGCATCCTTCTTCAATCAGATCCATGCGGCGATCGGGGGATTCGAGAACGAGCTCGTCGAGTCGCTGTGGGATCTGGTGTGGAGCGGCGTGGTGACGAACGACACCTTTCACGCACTGCGGGCGTTCACGCGCCGGCCGCAGTTCCGCTCGCGACGTACGAGCTCGCCGACGACGCAGGGGCGCTGGTCGCTGCTCCCGCGTTCCGAGGCGTCGCCGACCGAACGGGCGAGTGCGATCGCGCGGCAGTGGATCGCGCGATACGGGGTCGTGGTGCGCGAAGTGGCGGACGCCGAATCGGTCGCCGGGGGATTCAGCGCCGTCTATCCGGTGCTCAAAGCAATGGAGGAGGCGGGGCGGATCCGCCGCGGCTACTTCATCGCCGGTCTCGGCGCGACGCAGTTCGGCACCGTGGCGGCGCTCGACCTGCTGCGGTCGCGGCGCGACGAGCCGGAAATGCCGGAGGCGGTGTTGCTGGCGGCGGCCGACCCGGCGAACCCGTACGGAGCGCTGGTGAAATGGCCGCGAAGCGGGCTGACGCGGAGCGCCGGCGCGAGCGTCGTGCTGGTCAACGGAGCGCTCGCCGCGTATCTCGGCCGCGGTGCGCGGGACCTCCGCGTCTTTCTTCCCGAAGACGAGCCGGTGCGGAGCGCGACGGCACGCGGCATCGCGCACGTGCTCGCGGAACAGGTCACCTCGGGGCGGCGGCGCGCGTTCCTGATCACGGAGATCGACGGCGAGGCGGTGGCCCATAGCTCCATGGCCCCCTTCCTGGCGGAAGCGGGGTTTACACCGGGGTCAAAGGGATATCAGATGCGGGGGCGGCGGTGACGGGAATCATCGTGCTGACGCTGCGCGTGGCGCTGATCAGCATGGCCATCGTGGTGCCGTCGGCCATCGCCGTCGCAGCGCTCTCGTGGCGCTGGCGGGCTCGGCCGCTGGTCGACGCGCTGGCCACGCTTCCGCTGGTGCTCCCGCCGACGGCGGTCGGCTTCATCCTGCTGCGCATCTTCTCGCGGAACGCGCTCCTGGGGGGGCTGCTGCGGCGCGCGGGGTTCGATGTCGTGTTCACCGCTCAGGCGGTGGTGATCGCCTGCGTGGTGATGTCGTTTCCGCTGATGTTCCTGGCGACGCGCGCGGCCATCGACGCCTCCGACGTGCGGCTGTTCGACATCGCGCGCACGCTCGGCGCCTCGCCCGCGCGCGCCTTCCTGACG
>DATFUW010000362.1:0-5475 GCA_035260605.1 Thermoanaerobaculia bacterium
GAGCCGGGAGTTCGCAGCTCGCTCTCTCGCTGGTTCCGGGACGACGGATACGAGGTCGGAATGGCCGACGGGGCCTCGGAAGCGCTGACGCGCCTGAGCGATGCGAAGTGGGATCTGGCGCTCGTCGACATCCGCATGCCCGGCACCGATGGGATCGAGTTGCAGCGGCGCATGCACCAGGTCGATCCCGATCTGGTCGTGATCATGATGACCGGATATGCCTCGGTCGATACGGCGGTCGCCGCGTTGAAGAACGGCGCCTACGACTACATCACCAAGCCGCTCGACCCCGACGACGTCTCGCACCTGGTGCGGAACGCGCTCGCGCACCGGCGCACGCAGGAAGAGAACGTCCGCTTGCGCGACGTGGTGACCGCGCAGGCCATCACCGACATCATCGGACAGAGCGCGGCCATGAAGAAGGTCATCACGGCCATCGAGACCGTCGCGGCCACCGACGCCACGGTGCTGATCACCGGCGAGAGCGGCACGGGAAAGGAAGTGGTGGCTCGCGCCATTCACAATGCCAGCCCGCGGCGTTTCCATCCGATGGTGGCCATCCACTGCGGTGCCCTCACCGAGACGCTGCTGGAGAGCGAGCTGTTCGGCCATGAGAAAGGGGCCTTCACCGGCGCGCAGTACCGCAAGAAGGGGAAGTTCGAGATGTCCGAGGGAGGGACGGCATTTCTCGACGAGATCGGCGACATCAGCCTGAAGACGCAGACCGATCTGCTCCGTGTCCTGCAGGAGAAGGAGATCACGCGCGTCGGCGGACACCAGCCGATGAAGGTCGACTTCCGCTGCATCGCCGCGACCAATAAGGACCTCGACGTGATGATCAAGGACGGGCGTTTCCGTCCCGATCTCTACTACCGGCTCAACGTCTTCCGCATCGAGCTCCCGCCGCTGCGCGACCGCCGCGAGGACATCCCGCCCCTGGTGCGGCATTTCATTGAAAAGTACGCCGCGGCCATGAACAAGAAGGTCTCGGGCATCGAACCGGCGGCGATGGACCGGCTCCAGCGCTACGACTGGCCGGGGAACGTGCGCGAACTGGAGAATGCCGTGGAGCGGGCAATGGTCGTGACGCACGGACCGGAGCTGCACGCCGACGACTTCGCCATCCGACCCACGGAGGCGGGTCCCGCCGCGGGAGCCGCGGAGGACGCGGCCCAGTCCACGCTCGAAGAAGTGGAGCGCAACCACATCCTCCGCGTCCTCGAACAGTGCGACTACAACCAGACGCGCGCGGCCGAGGTTCTGAAAATCGACCGCGTCACACTGCATAACAAGCTCAAGAAGTATGGCTGGTCCCGTCCCGTCGCTACGGCGCGGTCATGAGATCCGTCGAGGTCGTGGCAATCGGCAACCCCCGCCGGGTGTTGCTCGATGCGGTCCGTTCGGGGATCGAAGGCGCATTCGGAGTCGAATGCCGGGAGTCGCCGCTGCGTATTGACCCGCGGCTCGCGTATCACGCGGAGCGCAATCAGTATCACTCCACCGAACTGCTGCACGCGCTCCTCAATGCCAATGGCACCGGCACGGCACTCCTCGGCCTGACCGATGTCGATCTCTTCATCCCCATCCTCACGTTCGTCTTCGGCGAAGCACAGCTCGGCGGAAGCGTCGCCGTCATCTCCCACCACCGCCTGCACCAGGAGTTCTACGGCCTTCCCGCTGACGACGGGCTGCTGCGCGAGCGCACCGTCAAGGAAGCCATTCACGAGCTGGGACACGTCGCCGGCCTGACCCACTGTGAAGACTACGACTGCGTCATGGCGGCGTCACACGCGGTCGAGTGGCTGGACGTCAAAGGAAAGACGCTCTGCCCCCATTGCCGGAAGGCCGTGTAACGCCGCGCATGTAGCGCCGGCTCTCCAGCCGGCGGCCTTTCTGGAGAGGCGGGGGCGGGTTCTTTGTGACGCGCCACGAAAAGGCCGCCGGCTGGAGAGCCGGCGCTACATGCCACGAAAAGGCCGCCGGCTGGAGAGCCGGCGCCACATGCTGCATTTCTCAGCGCACTGTTGAAATCCTCTGCTGTGAAACGCAACACCCCTTTGTGGCGGTGTTAGGCGCATCCAGCGTTTGCAACGACTTAGCCTCGCGCGCAGTGCGGCATGGCGATTGCCCTTATGGAGAGGCAGAAAGGAGTCCACCATGATCGCACTGCTCATCGTCCTGACCTTCCTCGCAGGCATCCTGCTCGACCTTTACATGACACGCCGGCCCGCCCTCGTCACCGAGGAGCGAGCCGAGACTCCATCACGCCCGCGCGTGATTCCCGCGGTGGTCGGCGGTTTCGCCGTCCCCGACAACGTCCGCTACCACCCCGGCCACACCTGGGCGCTCGCCGAGAGCCCCGACCTGGTGCGCATCGGCATCGACGATCTGGCCGCGAAGGTCGCCGGCAGCGTGACGAAGATCGACGTTCCGGAACGTGGACAATGGATCCGCCAGGGACAAAAGATCATCTCCCTGCATCGCGACGGCCGCGAGCTCGACCTCGTCTCCCCGATCGAAGGAACCGTGATGGGAGTGAACGAGAAGGTGCTGCGCGATCCGGCGCTGGCCCGGAAAGACCCGTACGGCGACGGATGGCTGCTCACCGTGAATTCGCCCGACGCGCAGACGAACTTCCGCAACCTGCTCGGCGGCACCGCCGCCCGCCGGTGGATGGAAGACGCGGCCGCCAGCCTGCGCCGCCTGACACTGATCCCCGTCGGCGCCGTGGCGCAGGACGGTGGCGTGGCGCTCGACAACGCCGTGGAGAAGCTCCCTGCCGACGGCTTCAAGAACGTCGAGAAAGAGCTCTTCCTCCTCTGAATGCATAGAATCGGCAATCGGGATGCGATATGCGCACACCAATCTGATCGCCCGCGACTGGCGGGCGATCGCCGATTTTTACATCCGTCTCTTCGGCTGTGAGGTCGTTCCGCCGGAGCGCGACTACGCCGGCCCCGAGCTCGAGGCCGGCACCGGCGTTTCCGGCTCGACGGTGCGCGGAGTCCATCTCCGCCTCCCGGGCCACGGCCCGTCGGGTCCCACCCTGGAAATCTATGGCTATTCGAAGATGGCGGAGGGTCCGGCGCCGGCGGTGAACCGCCCCGGTCTGGCGCACCTGGCCTTCGAAGTGGACTCGGTGGCCGCCTCGCGCGAGCGGGTGCTCGCCGCGGGCGGCTCGCCGGTCGGAGAGATCGTGACGCTGACGACGAAGGCCGGAACGCGCGTGACGTGGTGCTATGTGACCGATCCCGAGGGGAACATCATCGAGCTGCAGTCATGGCAATGAACGAGTTTCTGCGGGCGGCGATCGAAGAAGCGGCCGAGGGCGCGCGCGAAGGCGGCATTCCGATCGGGTCCGTACTGGTGCACGACGGCCGCATCATCGGGCGGGGACACAACCGCCGCGTGCAGCGCGGCAGCGCGATCCTGCACGGCGAAATGGACGCGCTCGAAAACGCCGGCCGCCATCCCGCCCGCGTTTACCGCGAGTCCGTCCTCTACACCACGCTCTCGCCCTGTGCCATGTGCAGCGGCGCGATCCTGCTCTACGGCATCCCGCATGTGATCGCCGGCGAGAACCAGACGTTCCTGGGAGAGGAAGCGCTGCTGCGCGCACGGGGTGTGACCGTCGACGTGCTGCAGGACGCGGAGTGCGTCCGCATGATGCGCGAGTTCATCGCCGCGAACCCGCGGCTGTGGAACGAGGACATCGGCGAGACGGCGGAGCCTTGAGACGCCGCGCCGGAGCGCGATCCGGCGGAACGTCATCGGACTGCGGTCGCGGGCGAGAGCAGCGCGCGCACTTGTTTCGGATCGGTCGTGGGGAGCTTGCACGCGAAATTCGTGCAGACGTAGGCAGTCGCGGTCCCGGCCAGCGGTTTCTGGCCGCGGGTGAACGGGGCGATGCGAACGATTGGAGAGCGGTCCGAGCGGCGATAGAGGACCACCTTGTTCGGCACGAATCCGGCGAATACGGCACGGGCCAGCGGGTGGACGTCGCTGCCCGACAGGACGATCTCCAGCGACGGCCCGAGCTGAAAATCGAGCGCGCACATCAGGAACGCCGAAGCGGACGGATCGGAGGCCACGGCGGGGGCGGTTGCGCGAAGGGCGCGGATCGCCGCACGCTCGTAGCGCGAGTTCATGGTCATGCGCGCGAGGCGGAGCAAATCCATGATCTCGGCCGAATTGCCCGAGGGGAGCGCCGCGTCGGCGGTCTCCCGCGGCTGCAACGGCAGCCGGTCCGCTCCGGCCGCGGTGAAAAAGAAGCGGCCGTCGTCGCCGGCAAAACGCGGGATGGCATCATCCTGCAGCTCCATCGCTGCGGTCAGATCGCGAAGCTCGCCGGTGGCCTCGTACAGGTTCAGCAGCCCCCAGGTGAAAAACGCGGAATCGTCGAGGTAGCCGCCGCGGCCCTTCTGATGGAGCAGGCCGCCGTCCGGCGTGCGCAGAGCGCCGAGGATGAAATCGGCGGCCCGTTGCGCCGCGCGAGCATAGGCCGGCTCGTCGAGCACCGCCGATCCTGCGGCGAGCGCGGCGATCATCAGGCCGTTCCAGTCGGCGATGATCTTTTCATCGCGCTGGGGCGCGGGCAGCGCGTGGCGGTCGCGCGCGGTGTAGTAGGCCCCGTCCGAATCCTGCGCGCTGTAGAACGCCCCCGACGGAGCGCGCAGATCGCGGAGCACGTACGTGAAGATCTCGCGGGCGATGCCGGCATACGACGCCTTCCCGGTCGCTTGAAATGCTTCGAGATAGGCGATGGAGGTCAGCGCCTGATCGCAGAGGAGTTTCTCGTAGTGCGGCCGGCCCCAGTCGGCGTCGACGGCGTATCGGTGAAAGCCGAATCCGACGTGGTCATAGACCGCCCCTTCGTGCATCCGGCGCAGCGTGGTCTCCGCCATTTCCAGCGCTTTGCGGTCCCCGGTTCGCCGCCAATGGCGGAGCAGGAAAAGGATGGAATGGGCGGAAGGGAATTTCGGAGCCGGAAGGAATCCTCCGTTGGCGGAATCGTAGCGCGCCGCGAGCTCACGATACGCCCGGGCGAGGGTTTCCGCGTCGAGGTGCTCGTCGCCGGCGGTTGGCGGCTGCGCCGCGGCGAGGGCCAATTGTGCGCGCGCGGTCATGGCGCTCGGCTGTTCCGCCCAGAGTGCCGCCGCCCGGTCGAGCATCGCGCCGAGGCGTTGGTTCGGGACGTAGGACACGGCGAAGAGCGGTTTGGCGTCGGGCGTGAGGATGAGGTTGAGCGGCCAGCCGGGATCGGTCATCAGGTTTCGCGCCGCCGCGATGTACGTGCGGTCGACGTCGGGCCGTTCCTCGCGGTCGACGAGGATGGCGACGTAATGCTCGTTGAGCCGCCTGGCGATCTGCGGGTCGGAAAATGACTCACGCTCCAGGACCTGGCACCAGTGGCACGTCGAGTATCCGATCGAAAGGAAGATGAGTTTGTGCTCGCGCCGTGCCGTCTCCAGGGCC